>JBKJPO010000004.1:0-3213 GCA_046595095.1 Chitinophagaceae bacterium | reverse complement strand
AAACCCGGGGTGAATGTATAGCGGTTTGCGTTACAGCCCCGAATGGGATTTTAGTTCTCCGGCACCTTCAACCCCTTAAGGGTTGTTTTACCCAATCGATTATAACCCCGGGTTTCACCCGGAGCTATTCATATTGAAGCCCTTCGGGCTTATTAGCCTGGTTGCTAAAACCGATCACGGGGTATGTGACGATAATAAAATAAATCAGGATTTCAAAATTGACCGGGTTATTGAACATTAGCCAAAACCCCGAAGGGGTTTAATGCGAATAGCCCCGGGTAAAACCCGGGGTGAATGTATAGCGGTTTGCGTTACAACCCCGAATGGGTGTTGAATGTTTTGCGTGAGGGATAGAAACGAAAAGCCCGGAGCTGAGGGTTTTGTGCCAGGGCTTTGTGGCGAGGACTTGTAGTGGATAGCCCGACCCGAAGGGGCACGCCACAAAAATTTCTATGAGCACAAAGTCATTGCATACAAATCCTTTTATTAACCTGAACATAAAAGACCAATTCTAAAACTCAAGTAATTGATGCTCAAGATGTCAATTTGGTTTTCAGATATTAAACCCTTGTTAAGCTTCTCTCATTCGTTGCCTTCCCACGTAATTTGCGTACCTTCGCAAACTCAAAATCTGTAGGTAAGCAAACCCTGCATTAAGTTAGAATTATGAATATTAGAAACATAGCGATCATTGCCCACGTAGATCATGGAAAAACGACTTTGGTAGATAAGATCCTGCACAGTACAAACATTTTCCGTGATAACCAGGAGACTGGTGAACTTATAATGGATAGTAATGACCTGGAGCGTGAGCGTGGGATTACCATTTTCAGTAAGAATATTTCCGTAACATATAAGGGTGTAAAGATCAATGTGATTGACACTCCTGGTCACGCCGATTTTGGGGGAGAAGTAGAAAGGGTTTTAAAAATGGCGAATGGTGTGGTATTACTCGTTGATGCTTTTGAAGGTCCAATGCCTCAAACGCGTTTCGTGCTTCAAAAAGCACTCCAGCTTAATCTTCATCCAATCGTAGTTATAAATAAAGTTGATAAACCAAACTGCCGCCCAGATGAGGTTCACGATGCGGTATTCGAATTATTCTTCAATCTCGATGCTACCGAAGATCAACTTGATTTTCCAACGATCTATGGCTCCAGCAAAAATGGTTGGATGAACACTACACTTGAAGAGACAGACAACATTTTCCCATTATTGGATACGATTCTTGAAAAAGTGCCGGCGCCCCAGGTTGAAGAAGGCAATTTGCAATTGCAGATCACTTCACTGGATTACTCCTCATTTCTTGGAAGAATTGCTGTGGGCAGGATAACGAGGGGTGTGATAAAAGAAAATCAACCAATTTCATTGATGAAGCTTGATGGAAAAATCCAGAAGAGCCGTGTTAAGGAGCTTTATGTATTCGAAGGTTTAGGTAAAAAGAAAGTTTCAGAAGTAAGTGCTGGTGATATTTGTGCGGTGGTAGGTATTGATGGATTTAATATTGGCGAAACAATTGCTGATTTTGATAATCCTGAAGTCCTTCCTGTTACCAGTGTTGATGAGCCGACGATGAACATGCAGTTCAGCATAAACAACTCTCCCTTTTTTGGTAAAGACGGAAAATTTGTTACATCGAGGCACCTTAAAGACAGGTTGGAAAAAGAACTTGAAAAGAATCTTGCATTAAGGGTAGGGGATACCGGTAGTGCGGATAGTTTCATGGTGTATGGCAGAGGAATATTGCATCTCAGCATTCTAGTTGAAACAATGCGTCGTGAAGGTTTTGAATTAACTGTTGGTCAACCCACAGTTATTACAAAAGAAATAAATGGTAAGAAATGCGAACCCTTTGAAAACCTTGTTGTGGATGTGCCGGCTGAATACAGCGGGAAAGTGATTGACCTGGTAACTCAACGTAAAGGTGAAATGCTGATCATGGAAAGCAAGGGCGATATGCAACATCTTGAATTTGAAATCCCTTCAAGAGGGTTGATTGGACTTCGTTCAAACATGCTTACTTCCACTGGCGGAGAAGCGGTTATGGCTCACCGTTTCCTGGAATTTAAGCCATGGAAAGGGCATATCCCGGGAAGAAGCAATGGTGTTCTTATTTCAAAAACCCAGGAAAGAACTACAGCTTATTCTATTGATAAATTGCAGGACAGGGGAAGATTTTTTATTGATGCTAATGAAGAAGTTTATGCTGGCCAGATCATTGCCGAGCATATTAAACCAGGCGATCTAGTTGTGAATGCCACAGAAGCCAAGAAACTTACAAATCATCGTGCCAGCGGTAGTGATGATGCTTCAAGGATGGCTCCTAAAATTCAGCTTACGCTTGAAGAATGTATGGAATATATCCAGCATGATGAATGCATCGAAATAACCCCAAAGAATATCAGGATGCGTAAGGTGATACTTGACGAGGAAGATCGTAAGAAGCAGCAGAAGTCAATGAAGATGGAAGAGGTTAGTTAAATCTATTTTTTTATAAAAATACAGCAAGGTCGTTCAAAAGAATGGCCTTTTTTTATCTGTCATAAAATTTAAAAACTCAGTCTTTTATGATTTTATAATTCTTGAAATCAAATAAGCGAATGCCTGTTTTTTTCTCAAACCAATATAAAAGCTTGTCTTTAAATGAGAACCTTTTTTTAGACAGGTCAAAGCTAATTTCCCAGTTTTTCTGTTCTATTCTATTTTGTAAAACAGCAGGGTGCGTTCCAGTGAACGCGGCCAGCGAATCAAATTCTGCATAATTAAAAAAATCTTCCGGCTTCAATTCCTCTTGTGGGTTAGTTGATTCTCCACCCCAGTATTTTCCGATTTCTTTCATTTTTCTTTTCATCTGCGCAGGGCTTTTAACCCAGCCATAATGATAAATAAAAGCCTCGATCAACTTTACTTTTAATTTCTTCCTTCCTTTTCTGAAGCCTTGTGCATCTTTATAAGCTTCTATGCTTTTGTCATTCCTGATTATCCTGATTTCACGATGATACCATTTTCTGCTATCACCTACAAAATCGTAAGTTCCATAAAAATGCAAATACTTAAAGAGCAATCCTTCAACTTTTAAATCTTCTTTGTATTTTTTGCAAGCTTCAATTATGCCGTATAAATATTTTTCATGCACCGCCTCATCGGCCTGGATATAAAATGCCCAGGTACTTTCAGGATCAATAAGATTGAAAGCTTTATCAGTTTCAACAG
>JBKJPO010000497.1:0-16732 GCA_046595095.1 Chitinophagaceae bacterium | reverse complement strand
TCTCAGTTAAAATCTGCGCTATTGCAGTTTCAATAACATTATTACTTTGGTACCTTGGCAAATTCTGAGGGCAATAAAATATTTCAACTACTCCAAACCGTTAGCTTAACCATTTCCGCCTTCCCCATTTAAAAATTACCCTTTAATAAAAAGTATACTAAGGATCCTCGGCAGCTGCTTCCTTTCATCATCATCAAAAAATTCACTAACATCCGCGATTTTTAAACCGTACTTTTTGGCCGCCTGAATAAAATCTGATAAATGGTGGTTATAGCAATCTACAACCTGCTCACCTTCAGCAGTTGCATACCTTGCTTTTGAGCCTGTATATTGTTTGAATGGATGAAGCTCTCCAATATAAATATGTCCATCGTCTGCAAGTGATTCTGCAGCTTCCCTGAAAATAGGTTCGAGATTGTTCATATGTTCCAGTACAAGACTAAAACTTACCAGGTCGTACAACTGTTCACGGAATGTCCATGGCGTTGTAATATCAGCCTGCTTAAATTCAACATTTTTAGAAGTTATTTTAGCTCTTGCCATCGCGAGCATTTCATCGGAAAAGTCAATCGCTGTTACCCGTGATGCTCTCTCTGCAAACCATTCAGTATTCTTTCCGGTTCCACACCCGATCTCTAGCACAGAATGGAATTTTAGTGGCGTCAATATCTGCCTTATCGCAATAGCCTCAATATCTCTAGTCTTGTTTACATTGGTATCGTACTGTGAAGCCCAGCTATCGTAGGCTTTTTGAATGCTCATGGGTATTTTTTTTTATTAACCATTTCTCATTTATCATAAATCAATGTTTTCTTCCATTCCGCTTTAAGCATGGAAAATAGGATGAGATCAATAAACCGGTTATTTACAAACTCAGCCTGCCGCAATATCCCCTCTTTTGTAAAATTGAGCTTGACCGGTATGGACTGGCTTTTCACATTTCCTGTGCCGCATTTAATTTCGACCCGGTTAAATCCAAGTTTGCTGAATACATAATTGATCGTTTCCCTGCAAGATTTTGTGACTATTCCCCTGCCCTGATATTTATCTCCTAACCAATACCCTATCGAACCGAATTTGTTTTGCATATCAATGTTGTAAACACCAAGCCTCCCGGCAAGCTCGCCTTTAAAAATAATAACCAGGGGAAGCTCACTGCCATCAGCATGCCTTTTTCCTGCATCTATAGTGAAATTCCTGAATTGTTCTACAGTTTGCATCCGATCAACCCATGGCAACCACACTGCCAGTTGTTCTTTATTTGTACGTGCAAGTTTAAACAACGCCTCCGCGTGCTTCTCACTTATAAGTTCCAGCTTAGTTTCATCATCTACTACAATGGTCATGTTTGAGTTTGATGGTTTGCCTGGTTTCAGAAGTATTTTTTACAGATAATTTTACCATTTAACCTGAATTTCCTCAAATTAATGATTAATAACTCTGGAAACCTGCTTATTTTCCAGTTACGGTGCAACATTCTGCCCTACTTTCCACTCTTTCGAAAGTATCTATTAATTCTAAGATAAAACATCTGGAAACGTGATTTTAAAACCTAAATTTGTAAATAGCCGTAATTGCAAGGATGTACAGAAGCAATACTGCTTAGCGGAGAGGTGATTTTTACTTTTACTTGGCTTTAATTCGAATAACAGGTATTCCCTACTATGAAGAAATTACTCCTACTGCTTTTACTTGCAGCCACCAGTATTGGTTATGCGCAACCTTACAACAATAGTTGGATAAACTATGGTAAGACCTATTACAAGTTCAATGTAGGTTCTGCCGGACTTTATCGTGTATCCCAATCTGTCCTGGCATCGTCGGGATTATCAACTATACCGGCAGAGCAATTTCAACTTTGGAGAAACGGGGAACAGGTGAGGATTTATACTTCAGTTGTATCCGGACCATTGGGTTCGGGCGGTTATTTTGAGTTTTGGGGACTGGCAAATGATGGGAAGGTTGATAATCGCCTTTTCCTCAACCCCAGCTTTCAATTGTCCGATCAGCTGAGCTTACAAACAGATACCTCAGCCTATTTTTTAACTGTCAACAGCAGTTCCCCAAATCTTAGATATTCGATTGCTGCAAATAATGTAGCGGGCACTACCCTTACACCTGAATCGTTCTTCATGAACAGGGTCAGGGTGAATTACCGTAACCAGATCAACCCCGGTTTCGCCAGGCCTGTTGGACCATATGTTTATTCCTCCTCGTATGATAGCGGTGAGGGCTGGTCAAGTGCCGATATATCCCCATCCACCGGGATCACTCATACAATCCCAAACTTAAATCTTTTCACAACCGGTCCTGCAGCATCTTTCAAGATTGCGGCTTCAGGAAATGCCCTCAATTTCAGGACTATTAGGGTTAACCTGTTTAATACAAATATTATCACTGCGACAATGAACCAATTTGACATTGCCAGGGTGGAAAATAACAATATCCCATTATCGGTTTTTCAAAGCCCCGATGCACTCACGGTTAATATCCAGAATGGCGCCGGTATTGCTACTGATCGGATGGTAGTATCCCATTTCGAAGTTCGTTATCCCAGCAAATGGAATTTTAATGCACAGAATAATTTTTCCTTCGAACTTCCTGCCAGCGTTACAGGAAATTATCTTGTTATCGATAATTTCAATTATGGTTCACAGGCTCCGGCCTTACTTGATATGAATTCTGGTGCCAGGTATATCGGCGATATTGCCACTGCAGGAAAAGTAAAATTTGTTCTTCCCGCTTCAGTTGATACTTTAAGAAAATTTATATTAACAAGTATCGATGGTTCCGCTACAAGGTCTATAACGGGACTCATTACACGCAATTTTATAAATTATTCTCTACCGGCAAACCAGTCTGGCTATATGATTATTTCTCATAGCAACCTGTTCAACAACGGTGCAGGAATTAATTACGTTGAGCAATACCGTGCGTACAGGGCGTCTGCAGCAGGAGGTTCTTATAATGCAAAAATTTATAACATTGACGAACTGGTTGACCAGTTTGCATATGGCATCAAGAAACACCCCATTGCTGTAAAAGATTTTGTCCAGTTTGCTAAAAATACTTTTGCCCCGCGACCTGCATTCCTGTTCATAATCGGCAAAGGACTAGCGTATAATGATTACAGGAGTAATGAAAATGTTGTCGGATCATTGGCTGAATCTTTGAACCTGGTTCCTTCATTTGGTTACCCCGCATCTGATAACCTGCTGAGTTCCGATTATTATAAATTCGTGCCTGAGATTCCGATTGGAAGGCTGGCGGCAATTAATGGGAATGAGGTTGCGATTTACCTGGATAAGATGAAACAATTTGAACAGGCCCAGGTATCCACTTCACAAACAGTAGCTGACAAAGCATGGATGAAAAATATTATTCATGTTATCGGTGGCGCCACCACGCAGGAGAGCGATCTTTTTAAAGGTTATATGGATGTGTATAAAGACATTATCGAAGATACTTTCTATGGTGGGAAAGTAGAAACATTTGCGAAGTCATCTACAGCTGCAGTGCAAATTGCATTAAGCCAAAGAATTGAAGATCTTTTCCGTGAAGGGCTTAGCCTTGTCGGTTATTTTGGACATTCATCTGCTAATACACTTGAATTTAACCTCAACAGCCCGGAGCTATATCAAAACCAGGGCAAATACCCGCTTTTTAATGTGAGCGGATGCACAGCTGGCAACATATTTATTTATGACCCCCTACGGCCTTCGGGTAATTTGAACCTGTCTGAAAAATATGTATTATCACCCCAACGGGGAAGCATAGGTTTTTTGGCCAGTACACACCTCGGCATTCCTCCATATCTCAATAATTATAATATCCAATTATATACAGCAATCGGCTTGAACCAATATGACCGGTCAATAGGTGAGCATATAAAAAGAGTAGTGCAGGACCTCGCACCTAACCCAGCGTCACTTGAATTTTTTACCAGGATGCATGTTGAGCAGATCTTACTTCATGGGGATCCCGCTTTAAAAGTTAATCCACATCCCAAACCGGATTATATTATTGAAGAACCAATGGTAAGGATTAACCCATCTATTATTTCCGTTGCTGATAATTCATTTACCATAAATGTAAAAATGTTGAATATCGGTAAAGCGATAAAGGATTCTATCCGGGTAACGGTAAAGCGTATACTACCGGATAATTCGATCGTTTCCCTTTACGATAAGCTTATTCCTGCTATCCGTTATATGGATTCAGTAAACCTTATTGTACCCATCAACCCCATTACCGACAAAGGTCAAAATAAGATCGTAGTTACACTTGATGTAAATAACCGTGTAACTGAAACCTCAGAATCAAATAATACCGTCACAAAAGATTTCTTCATATTTGAAGATGAGATCCGTCCTGTTTACCCCTATAATTTCTCAATAATTACTCAACAAGGCAACTTGTTCTATGGCTCTACTGCTAATCCGCTAACAGGATTGAAATCCATTGTGATGGAAATCGATACCACGGAATTATTTAACTCTCCATTCAAGAAAATTGTAACTACAGCAAGCTTGGGTGGCCTTATTCAATTCAACCCCGGGGTAACTTATACAGACAATACAGTTTATTACTGGAGGGTTTCGATAGTACCGGTTACTGGTAATATTATCTGGAACAATTCTTCATTCCTCTACCTGGCAAATGGTTCAAAAGGATTTAATCAATCTCATTATTACCAGCATCTGAAAAGTACTTATTCCCAAATGAGTTTGCAGCCAAACAGGAAATTCACTTTCAATACAATTCCCCGCAACCTGAATATCAAGACGGGCCTGTTTCCATATTTTGATTATGATGTGATTAACGTAAATCTCGACTTCCAGCAGGTTGAACAATATGGATGTGAGTATAACAGTTTACAATTCATGGTATTTGATAGTTCAACACTAAATGCCTGGGACAATTATAACAATCCTTCGAATACTTTCGGTCGTTTCGGAAGCAGAAGAGTGTGTGATCAGCCAGTTCGTAAATTTTTTGAATTCCCGTTCGGCACTGCATCTTACAGGAAAAGTGCAATGGATTTCCTGGATAGTATTCCAGCCGGCCATTTCGTTTCACTAACCAATATCGGGAACATCAATAATACCAGTTTTATTAACCAATGGATTGCCGATCAAACCATTCTAGGTCCGGGCAATTCAATTTATCATAAGTTGAAATCACTGGGTTTTACGCAAATAGATAGCTTCACCAGGAACAGACCTTTTATTTTCTTTTTTCAAAAAGGAGTACCTTCTTTTGTTCCGAGACAAAAAATGGGTTTAAACGCTGATGAATATCTAAATGAAAATTATGCTTTGTCCACAAGGTATAAGAATGGTACAATCTGGTCGCCGGTTTTTGGTCCTGCAAAAGCCTGGAAAGAATTGCATTGGAGAGGAACTGACCTCGAGCCTGCAGTGCCCGATTCAGTAAGTGTTGAAATCCATGGTGTAACTCAAACCGGCAACACTGTACTGTTGGCGACTGTAAGGCCAGCAAGGGATACTTCGATCAGCTTTATTAACCCGGTTATCTATCCATTCATAAAATTGAAAATGAATAATGCGGATAACGTTCTGGCAACAGCGCACCAGCTCAGCTATTGGCGCTTAAACGCAGATTATGTTCCTGAAGGTGCCGTTGCCCCAAATATCACTTTCAAAATGAAGGATACAGTTGATGTGGGTGAGGGCATCGATTTTGAATTAGCATTTAAAAATATTAGTGAAACCGCATTCGATAGCCTGAAAGTAAAATTTGTTATTACTAACAGAAACAATGTTGACAGCCCGCTGATAATACCCAGGCAGAAAAGATTACTTGTCGGTGAAGTTCTTACTATTTCTTACCGGATCGACACGCGTTCGTTCCCGGGTAATAACAGGTTATATGTAGAAGTTAATCCTGACAATGACCAGCCGGAACAATATCATTTTAATAATTTCATTTACAAAAATTTCTATGTAAGGCCAGACAAGGTGAATCCATTGCTTGATGTAACTTTTGATGGCGTACATATACTGAACCGGGATATCGTATCAGCGAAGCCCCATATAGTTATTAAACTGAAAGATGAAAGCAGGTTTCTTGCTTTGAATGACACTTCGTTATTAAAAGTTCAGATCCGGTATCCGGATCCTTCTGGCAGTGGAAATGGCATACTCAGAACATATTATTTCGACCAGGACACTATGAAATTCACTCCTGCTACAATTGGAGCAGGGGGTGAAAATTCAGCAACGATTGATCTCACACCATACCTGCCGGGCGATGATGAAGAATACGAACTTATCGTGTCTGGAAAAGATGTGTCAGGAAACAGTGCGGGTGAATTGCAATACCGGGTAAGTTTCAGGGTGATCAACAAACCAATGATCTCTAACTTACTGAATTATCCAAATCCGTTTACGTCATCTACCGCATTTGTATTTACTGTAACTGGCTCACAACCGCCACAAAATATGCGGATACAAATTCTTACGGTGACGGGTAAGGTTGTACGCGAAATTACCAGGGATGAGCTTGGGCCAATACGCGTGGGTCGTAATATAACAGAATTTAAATGGGATGGCACGGACCAGTATGGATCCAAACTTGCAAATGGTGTATATCTCTATCGTGTTATAACAAATCTCAATGGTGTTTCACTGGAAAAATATAAAGTTGAAGGCGACAAAACTGATAAGTTTTTCAACAAAGGATATGGCAAAATGTATTTATTAAGATAGGCAATCCCCAAGGATCTCCTAAGCACAGCATTCATTAAATTCTTATGGATGCTGTGCTTTTTTATTTATTTTTTTTATCATTACCAGCGTAGCTGTTTCCGCACCATTCTTTTCATTCGAGATCACAATACCGGATGGCACTATTGCAATCCCTTCCGGTTGTTTGAAAACCGAAGGATCAAGATCCTTTAGTGATTTGGGATTACCTGAACTGTCGGTTATTATCAACATTTTATTTACTGAAGAAAGTACATACATATCACCGGAAATGGGATCAATTACTGCAGCAGAAGGTTTTAAAGCAACATCAAGCGGATATCCATCCAGGTCAGCAGCTTTTACACGAACATCTGAGGATTTATATTCGCCAGTAATAATATCCAATTGCCACACGCTTGCGTATTTTTTTTTATCACCCTTACAGTCTTTGCAGATCAGTAATAATTTATTCAGAGAAGCATCATATACCAGCGATTCAAATTCATTCCTATCCGCATCAGTGAATTTATACTTTTGAACTATTTCCCCGGGATTATTGATTTTGAGTTTTATCACATCGCCATTACTGAAAAGCACATACAAATCTTCACCAAGTATAACGATGTCTTCAAAATCAGCTTTCTTACTGAATTTCGCTATACGTGTAGGAAGTTCAGGTTTTTTCATTGACATTGAATACAGGATACCGTCTTCATCTTCCACAGCATATAGCATATCACTGGCAGAATCATAAGCAATCCCTGAAATTTCATTTAGCTCAACCGGTAATTTGATTATCCCCGGCTCAGAGAAATCATAAGGGATTTCAAAATTAGCCGGCATAACATTTTTATCCCCTCCATTGCTATTTTTTTTGTCAGTAGACCCTTTACACCCAACAAACATCAGGATCAGGATCAAAGTAATTCCTCGCAACTTATCCATAAGTGATAATGTGTCTTATTGTTGTGATTAAATAATTAATATGACTAATATTGTCTGAACAATGATTTCGATAAAATTTTTAAGATTGATACGCTGATTAAAAATCTTCGTCATCACAAAAATCAAACTAAGCATCGGATATGCGTGAATTCACCGAACTTTTATTTGGAACTTACCTGGTGTTCTTCATCTTTTTTTTAGTGGGCCTGGTTGAATTAATTGTAATTTATTTTATTCTGCGAACGCGTAAAAATCGTGATGCGACATGGTACGAAACAAAAGCCAATGTAGTTGAAGTTCAAACTGGGCGAGGCAGCAAAGGGGGCACTATCTATTACCCGATATTTCAATTCAAGACGCACATGGGTGAAGTCATCCGGCAGAAATCCGGCATGGGATCTAACCCATCTTATTACAATCAAGGCATGGAAGTTGACCTATACTATCATCCTGAAAAGCACAACCGAATGATGATTAAAAACGATAAGCGAATACGATTGATGTTTATAATCTTTGGTGTTGTAGCTACTATCTTCTTTTTAGTTGGCCTTGGAGGTCTGATTTTCCTTGCAGGTAAAACCGGAATGCTTCAATAATTTCCCAGGTTAATCCCTTTTCTCTTTAATAAAACTTCCATCTTCGCCAAACTCAGCCTTTATCTTTTTATCGCCAGATTTATACTCTGCCTTATAGGTTTGCTTATCTCCCTCTTTACCTTTATCCCATTCCACATCAGTCGCCCCCGGATATTTTGCATTAAATGCAGAAACTACAGCGGCCGGAACGTTTGCTGGAGCGAGTTTATCCTGACCTTTTCCGGAATCATCAGTACATGACTGGAATGACCAGCCGAAAAAAGAAATGCAGAGCAACAGGATGATTTGTTTCATAATAGTTGATTTTAAAAGTTCTTCTAACAAAATAAATGCCCAAATTATAAACCTTCAAAATGAAAATGGATGGGATTGCGTTTATACCTGGTAAATCTAAAGTAACAAAATTAATCAAAAGAGTTTAATCGAAGCCACCATGACATTTGCAAAAAAACTTATAATTTGTATCTTGGAAAATATTCAGAATTTGAAATTTAAAAAGTAATTACCATGCTGACATTAGACCGTAAAAAACTATTAGATGGCTACCTTAGCCGCTTTGGACCACTCACTAACGAGCTGGCAGAAGCTTTTAAATTTTTACTCCCCCAGATTGAAAAAGATACGCGCTTTAGTGATACAGAAACAGACCGGAGACAACTTGCTTACTGCCTGGCAACGTTTAAATGGGAAACAGCTCATACCATGCGACCCATTGATGAATTTGGCAGTAACGCGTATTTTAATTCCCGGTATGGGCCACAAACCAAAGTGGGGAAAATGCTTGGTAACACAAAGGCAGGGGACGGCGCGCTATTTCATGGCCGTGGATATGTGCAAATAACCGGGCGAAGAAATTACGCGAAAGCCAAAGCTCTAACCGGAGTTGATCTAATCGCTCAACCAGACCGTGCCAAAGAACCTGAAGTAGCTTACCAGATAGCCATCCAGGGAATGAAGGATGGATGGTTTACCGGCAGGAAACTCAGCCAATTCATTAAGGATGGCCACACAGATTTCGAAAATGCACGAACCATAATCAATGGTCACGACAAAGCGTCTATCATCGCCGGAATTGCAAGCCGCTATAGCGAGGTTTTACTAAGCGCAATGAATTGATTTATTTTTAAAAAATATTTTATTAAACCCCATAATACCTACCTGGAAGTATTGCTAATTAATGCATATTTCCATATCTGCATTTGCCCCCAAACAAATACAGGCTTCCTGCTAAATTTGAGGTCGAATAATAATTGAAAAATTAGTACCTCGGTATCCCCGTAGGAGCGATATTTGTAGAATGCTTCATTTATAAACAGAATATTTAAGCTTCATCATGCTTCGTTGCTGGTGACAGGCAGTATAATCTTCATGGCATTTCACTTAATTAATAATAGAACAAATGATTACCTTGCCCGGCTTTTCATTTATGGTTATATTATAAGTGTACCACTGTTTTTTACTGTCCAAGGTGATGAGAATCCGGCATTGTAATAGTGAAATGAAGAATTAAAAATTAGAAAATTAATCGTGTACAAATCAATAAATAAGGTTTCAGCCGCTGGCCTCCTTATCGCATTGGGTATCATTTACGGCGACATTGGAACTTCTCCATTGTACGTTTTGAATGCAGTACTTAAAGATCGTGAAGTAACCGAGTTGCTCATCATTGGATCATTGTCCTGTGTTATCTGGACCCTAACATTACAAACCACTATCAAATACGTAATCCTGACTTTGCGCGCAGATAATCGTGGTGAGGGTGGGATATTTTCTCTCTTTGCACTCGTAAGACGGAGAAAAAAATGGCTCGTAATTACAGCGATGATTGGGGGTGCCGCACTTCTTGCAGATGGCATGATCACTCCTCCTATATCCGTTACTTCCGCCATTGAGGGTTTACGAAATATCAAGGCTTTGGGCGAAATCGCAGACAGCACAATCGTTACGATTGTATTGGTGATCATTTCCATGATGTTCTTTGTTCAACAATTTGGCACTGCATCAATTGGTAAATTTTTCGGACCCGTTATGATCGTCTGGTTTTGTATGCTGGCAGTTCTGGGGGCTTCGCATATCCTTGATTACTTCAGCGTATTAAAAGCATTTAATCCTGTATATGCTATTAAATTACTCACTATGTATCCAAGTGGTTTCTGGATACTCGGTGCTGTGTTTCTTTGCACAACAGGGGCAGAAGCTTTGTATTCAGATTTGGGACATTGCGGCAGAGGCAACATCCGGGTATCCTGGATCTTTGTGAAATCCGCTTTGATTTTGAATTACCTCGGACAAGGAGCATGGCTCTTGCATAATCACCAGGGAAAAGTGATCTCTGAAGAAATGATCACTGCAGGTTTCAATCCTTTTTATGGCATAATGCCCGGATGGTTTGTGTTAACTGGTATCGTCATTGCAACATCCGCTGCGATCATAGCCAGCCAGGCCCTCATAAGCGGTTCGTTTACCCTTATTAGTGAGGCGATCCGATTGAATCTCTGGCCAAAAATGAAGATTAAATATCCCTCTGAGGCTCGTGGTCAGCTATATGTGCCAGGCATCAATACTGTATTGTTTATTGGTTGTTGTGGTATCGTTTTATATTTCCAGAAAGCGACCAATATGGAAGCTGCATATGGCCTTGCAATTACGCTGTGTATGATGGCAACAACCATATTGTTTGCAAATTTCCTGGTTTTACAACGAGCAAAACCGGTGTTCATCTATCTTTTTCTCTGTGTTTACCTGCTTATTGAAGTTGCATTTTTGATCGCTAATCTTGACAAATTTCCTCATGGCGGTTATGTAACACTTGTAGTGGGTGGTGCACTATTTGCTATTATGTATGTTTGGTTCAAAGCAAGAAAGATCAAGAACCGTTATGTTGAATTTGTACGACTTGAAAATTATATCAGTCATTTACAGGAACTTAGCAATGATAAGTCAATTGCAAAATATGCAACACACCTTGTGTATTTAACCAGCGCTGATAATCCAAGGGAGATCGAACATAAAGTTATTTATTCAATTTTGAGTGGAAAACCAAAACGTGCAGACATCTATTGGTTTGTTCATGTACACACACTTGATGACCCATATACCGTGGAATATAAAGTTGACCACATTATTCCTAATGATATTATCCGTGTAGAGTTCAGGCTTGGTTTCCGGGTACAGCCCAGGATAAATTTATTGTTCCGTAAAGTTGTCGAAGACTTAGTTTCAGGCAAAGAAGTGAGCATTATTAATCGTTATGAAAAACTCGTTCACAGCAAGATGGTTGGTGATTTTCAATTTGTAGTGATGGAGAAATTTCTCAGCAGGGATAACGAACTTACGGTAGTTGAACGAATGGTTATGAAATTGCATTTCTGGTTAAAAGAGGTGAGCCTCTCCGAAGAGCGTGGATTTGGTTTAGATACCAGCAATGTTGTAGTAGAAAAATTTCCATTAATTGTTGCCCCGGTTACAAATGTAAACCTGAAAAGAATATTTGGAGAAGAGGACAACTGATAACCAGCGAAGAGTATCTTAAATGTGAACTCCAAAAGCTTTTAAAATTTAACATGCTCAACCTGCTTAATGCTCCAGGCATGAGGCTGATGTCCAGGTCACGCTAAATCTGTCTCCGGGAAAATTGCATTCCATAAAATAAATAATTATCTTATGCTCCTATCCGGGCCCGGAAAAGAGTTACAGCATTCGTGTGGAAATTGCTTCCATAGCTCCCTTAGAATGTTTTAAAATAATAGCAAAGATTTTATATTAAATACCAGAATAAATAGACTTCCCGATAATATGCACCAAAAAAAAATACTTGCTTATTTCATGCATGAATATGAAGATCACCAGGTAGCTGCGAATGTTTCAAATGCAACAAAAACGGATAGCTTTTACCTTGCTGATGCTACGGATGAACAGATTAAAACTTTGCGCGATTCGGGGATAATTTTACAGGTAATAAGTGGTGAAGATAAATCACTGTCAGCTGATACTTCAGGACTTTCAGGAAACGCAGGTTTCAGGAGTATTCTAATCCCTTCAGTGCAGGAGTTGGAAGTGGAAGCAACTAAAGCTGGATTTCCTGCATATTATTTATTTTCTGTAAATGGGCCTTTGCTTGAAAATTACCAACAACAACTGAGAAATTCTGGAATAGATATTCTTGAAAGAATACCCAAAAATTCTTACCTCATAAGGATTTCAACAGAAGAACAACACAGCAGTATATCCTTACTTCCATTTGTCCAGGAATTGCGATATTATAATTCAAAAGATACAGGTGTTGTAATGATAACCCGCGAGGAGCAGCCACTGGCCAGGGGAATTACGAAAAAACAAATGTTGAAATATGATATCCTTTTACACCGCCATCAAGAACTCAACAAATTGCTTAATTGGCTAAAGAAAAAAAAGATTAAAATAATTGGTTCTGGTGGTTATAAGATCAGGATACTTCTTTTTAATGAAGATAAACAGGCGGGGGAAATAGCCGCCAATCCGTTGGTGCGTTCTGTAGAACAATATATCCCTCCGGAATTTCACAACGATATTGCCCGGCAGATAACAGGTATTGAATCATTTCAACATTCAACAAGATCAGTTTCCAGTTTTACCGGGAAAGGCGTGATCGTAGGCATTGCAGATACGGGTATTGATGATAGTCATCCCGATCTGGAAAAAAAGATTATTGGAAAATCAGCATGGGGGCGAAAAAATGATTCATCGGATCCTGATGGGCATGGAACTCATGTGGCAGGATCAATAGCAGGTGATGGTTCGTCATCTGCCGGAAAAATAAAAGGAACTGCACCCGGTGCTCAAATATTCTTTCAATCAATTATGAACGAAGAAGGGGAATTGAATTTGCCATTGCAGGTGTCAATGCTTTTTGAAGAAGCCTATAAAAAAGGAGTGAGAGTACATAACAATAGCTGGGGTTCATCAACGGCATCCAAATATACTATTTCCTCAATAGAGGTTGACGATTTTGCATCCACGCATAAAGACATGTTACTGGTGTTTTCTGCAGGGAATGATGGCAGTGGTGCTATGCCGGTAAATGTGCAGGAAGGCTTTGCGGACTTTTTGTCGATCGGCTCCCCGGCATCGGCAAAGAACGTGCTAACTGTTGGGGCTAGCCGAAGCAGCAGAACTGATGGTGGGTATGCAAAACAAACTTATGGTGAAGTATGGCCTGATCTATTTCCATTTCCCCCATTAAATAAAGAAACCATCTCCGGCAACATCGATTCCCTGGCGGCTTTCAGCAGCCGCGGCCCTTGTGATGATAATCGTATTAAACCCGACATTGTAGGACCCGGTACGGATATCGTTTCTACCAAATCAAGAAATGCACCGCTCGCTAATTTTTGGGGCATTTACCCTCCAGATCCTAATTACGCAATTATGGGTGGCACAAGTATGGCTGCACCCATTGTAGCAGGCTGTGCAGCAGTGGTAAGTGAGTACTTTATTAAAGCACGGAAACATTTGCCCAGCTCCGCATTACTTAAAGCCACGCTTATTAACGGAGCAAAAAAAATGAACGGCCCGGATTGTACAACCGGCTCCCGGGAGTTGCCAAATTTTAACCAGGGATTTGGGCTCATTGATATGACATTAACAATCCCTGGTTCAGGTAAAAATATCTCTCTTGATTTTTATGATAACTACCGGGAACCAGCTTCACTTTTTAAAATTACCGGCCAACGTCGCAGGTACGAGATCATCATTCTCAAAACTACATGGTTGCGAATATGTATGGCCTATACTGATGTTCCGGGGCGGTCATTGCAGAATAACCTAAATCTTATGCTTGATTATAAGGGTAAAAAATGGCTTGGTAATGAGCATGTACCATCACTATTGAAAATGCCTGATGCGACTAACAATGTTGAAACAATAATTATTGAAGCAGCAAAGCCCGGTATATATACACTACAAATAAGCGTTACAAATCTAATTAAAGGTCCACAGGATTTTGCGTTGGTAATTACAACAGGAGATACTAAATCAAATTCAAAAGAAAAAAAATAAAACCATGTTCAACCTTCACATTATCCAGGCTGAATTCGGGGATTCGCTTCTTATCGAATTCGGTACAGCCAAATCCAAATTTATTCTGCTGGATGGCGGTCCACCGGGAGTTTATCAAAAATTTCTCAGAACTGAATTGGAAAAAACACTCGGTCCCAAAGGAACGCTGGAAGCATTGATGGTGAGCCATATTGATAATGATCATATTAAAGGAGTGCTCGATTTACTGGCAGAATTAAAGAGTCAAAAAGATTCAGGTAAACCAATATTCATAACGATAAAAGATCTCTGGTTAAATAATTTTAGTAATACAATAGATACGGATGGGACAATCACTAACCGTATTCAATCCATATTTAGTACGGCACAATCTGCAGGAGTTAAAATGTCGTCTACCGGCATCGCAATCAATGGGGTGAAGGAAGGCCATAGAGTAACGACGCTTTCCAACATTTTGAAGATTCCTTTAAATAAAGCAGCGACAAAAAGTATTTTTAAAGTTGGTTCTCCCGGGGCAAAGATAAGTTACGGCAACCTTAAATTTACTATTGTGGGACCAACCCAGGAAAACCTGGATGAATTAAAAAAAGAATGGGAGGCCTGGTTAGAAAAACGGGAACAGGAAATTGACAATGGAAATTTTAATATCCTTTCCATGTCGGACAAGAGTGTGCCTAATTTGAGCAGCATCATGTTTCTCGCAGAAGCCTATGGTAAAACCATTTTATTCACCGGGGATGGACGTGGAGATCACCTGCTTGAAGGATTGCACCAGAAAAAATTACTGAAGAATGGTAAAATGCACATTGATGTTTTTAAAGTCGCTCATCATGGAAGTGACAGGAACACAGATAAAGAATTTTTTGAAAAAATAACCGCTGATAAATATGTGATCTCGGCAAATGGAAAATATGGGAATCCTGATTACAATACTTTACTCTGGATAGTAGAAGCAGCAAAGACACAGAAGAGGAAAATTGAATTATTTATAACAAATGAAACACCATCTACCAAAAAAATTGTAAAAGATCATCCGCCATCCAGGTGGGGATACAAAGTGACCTATATTCCAAAGCAGGTTAATTCGATGAAGATTAGTTTGGGATGATAGGATGTCGCTCCTGCGATTAGGCTACGCCGTTTGATAATTCCAACTCACTAAATCTCGTCATGACTCCAGGACCAGAAGAGACCCGATATAAAAAATATCAAGCGCCGATGAAACAATAAACGAAGAAACGAGAAACAAGGAATGAGAAATGCATTTATTTATCTACATCTCTCGGCAACTGTATCATAAACCCGCTATTACCACCGGCAAACGTACTTGGTACCTGGCCCGACCACTTTTGTACTTTAATATAATCAATGTATAGTGGAGTTAGGGAGAGCTGCTCTTTTTTTATTGCTTCTGCCCTACCCGATGCCTGTATCACTGCCTGGGCAGAATCTCCCCTTGCTTCGGCGATTTTTCGCTCAGCATCAGCAACGGCAACCTGCCGTCGATTTTCAGCTACCTGCACTTCCTGTATCGCCCTTGTTTTGGCAACAATCGACTCAGAAATTTCGGTTGGCGGAACAATATTAGTTCTCAACTGGGAAACATTAAACCATTGCGAAACCCGCTTATTACATTCCTTTACTATCGCCGATTCAAATTCTTCGCGATGATTAAAAATGGAATCTACAGTATATCGGTTCGCAACGTCATTTACAGAGCCAACGATCGCGTTTTTGAGCCAACCCTGCTCCATCTCCTTTACGCCTACACGAAGATTCTGAAACATGTCTGCTACATTTCCTGCATTAATCGAATAATTGAATGAAGGTTTTATAGTAGCGCGGAATCCACCTTTGGTAACAATATCAGCTGCTTCATAATCGATATGTTGCTGATGGATTGGGAACTCATAAATCCGCGATATCCAGGAATTGAAGAAAACCCAACCGGTTACATATTCAGTTTTACCTACACCACGGCTGTCACCAACATTACTCACCTTTATGCCTACATGTCCTGCATCTATTCTCTGAACATCTACGGGATTAAACGCGGCAATTATCAATGCAATAAGTAATGCAAGAAAAAACCTCCAGAGATTTGAGCTTTTGAATTTCCCATCTGCTTCCCTGTAAGTGCCCTTCCTGAACGCCTGCAATACAAGGCCGAGTATAATAAATGAAAGAATAAAAAATAAGAGAGGCATTATTTAAATTTTAGATTTTAAAAAATTAACTATTGAAATAATATGTTTGATGAAGAGGAATAACAGAACAAGCAGTAATATAAGAAATCCTATTACGCTGATCCAGGTACTTGTGATATCGTAATTCGTAAGGTATGAGATGATAACTACATTAAGGAGTGCATGGATCAGGATTAAAGCAACACGAATCACAAGTTTGTCCATACTTCAGTTTGTTTGGTAGAATGCAACTTATGTA
>JBKJPO010000441.1:0-5596 GCA_046595095.1 Chitinophagaceae bacterium | reverse complement strand
GCCAGATGTAAGAACAATGGGTGGGTATATGGATAGCCAGATGAGGTTTTGGGCCGTTACGGCAAGGGGAGTGGCTGAATTCAAGGGAAACAAGTTCATTACCTATCCTCTATCTGATTCTAAAAAAAAAGCTGCAGGCCAACTTATTGAAACGCAAGAAGGCCAACTCTGGTCTTTAACAACCACAGGTGTATATCAATTTAACCTTGATGAATGGGTTAAAGTGAAATTATATCCGGGTTATGATAATCATGTATGCAGATCTATCGTAGAATCAAAAGATGGCCTATATATTAATTATGGTGATTTACTGGTGTTGCGAAAACCTGCGGGGTCATATAAAATTATTGGAACACTAAAAGATCCCGGGTATTATTATAATGGTTTATCTAAATCCGGGGATCAAATTTTTATTTCAACATTGGATGGCCTTTATGAGATCATAAATCAGCAATTAGTAAAGATGCCCGGTGAACTCGGACGATTAAATGGCGTATATACATTCTACCGGGATAGCAAAAAAAGATTTTGGATTGGAAAATATAAATTTGGAATTAGGCTAATTGAAACAGCGAATTCAACGAATGTTAAAACTATTTATAATCGCCCGGCAGATATGCTCCCCCAAAGCATTACTGAAGATGCCCAGGGAAACATATGGGTAGGAACCGGCAGTGGACTGATTAGAATAGCTGAAATGGGTTTTAAGATCTTCGAGGTCAAGGGCATAATGGGAAAGGGTATCCTTCGAAATATTTTACAACCACCAACACGCCCCTTCTTAATCAATAATGGTAGCCTTGAACTGCAGGCATTTAATGAAGATGCATTTACCAAAATAAAACTTAAAAATAAGGGTACTAGCCCTCTTCCAAATAATGAATTGATTATTGACCATTATGCTTTCGATAATAAGCACCGCTATTGGTTTCAATTAAGAGGATTTGCATTAGCCATGCAGGATGGCGAAAATATATATGAGCAAAGTGATCAACTCGCACATTTAGGTGATGAAGTCTTTGATGTAATATTTGATAGTTACAGGAAAAAAATAACTTTAGCAGTAAGAACACAAAAATTTCCATGCCAGTTTAATGACACTGCTTACAACGTTTTTGCTGTGCCCAATGATATTGAAGTACAAGGAGGTATAATACGTTTGCATCAATGTACTAACGGCACCATATTATTTGCCACAGACCGGGGATTGATTTACTCGATTGACAAGCAAAACGTTTGTAAACTCCAATTAAATGAATTTACGACGGAGTCTGTTATCAGTGGCTTTTATAATGATCCTTCGGGGAATGTTTGGATAATTTATAATGGTAGAGGATTACGCCAATATTCCTGGCGCAAAGATTCATTGATTTTCAAAGAACAAATATCCCGGGCTGAAGGGTTATCCAGTGATAACACAACCTCTATATGTTTTGATAACAAGAAAAATTTATGGGTTTGTACTAATTCAGATATAGCCGTATTTTCAAAAAATACGAATTCACCTGATAATGAAGCTTACCGGATAGCTAGTCTATTTGATGCTGAAGACCTTCAGCTGGAAAATTCTTATGGCAGTAATCTTACGAAGGACCAAAATGGCAATATCTGGTTTTTCGCTAACCGCCAATTAATTTGTTTTTACCCCGGTAAAATAAATTATTCCCCAGCTATACCTGCTGTAGAAATTGAGGATTTAAAACTAAACTTCCGGCAAACCAATTGGGCAGATTATGCGGACTCTTTATCAGGAATGTTTCAGTTGCCATATAATCTGCAACTCTCGCATGAAAACAATACGCTGGGTATTTACTTTAAAGGTATTTCATCATCCGGTACTAACGGCATAAAGTATTCATATCTTCTTGAGGGTTTGGATAACCTGTGGAGCACCCCGGTTTCCGAGGGTTTTGTCTCTTTTGTGAAGCTCCCACCCGGGAAATACAACTTTAAAGTAAGGGCACTGTTACCAAGCACAAATTGGAGTAAAGCTGCTACATTTTCATTTACAATTAAAAAGGCATTTTGGCAAACATGGTGGTTTTACATTTTGATGGGAATTCTAATATCATCCCTTATTTATGTGTTGTTTCGTTATCGCCTCATGCAAAAAATAAAACTTCTGGAAATTCGAAACCGGATCAGCCAGGATCTCCATGATGAGCTAGGGGCCTCGATGAGTGGAATTAACCTGCTCAGCCAGATAGCGGCTGAAAAATTAAAAAATAACGAAGTGGGTGAGGCTTCTGAGTATTTGTTTAAAGTAAAGAATTACACCCAGGATGTAATTGAAAAGCTTAGTGATATGGTCTGGGTTTTCAATCCCCAAAATGATAGTATTGAAAAATTATTACAACGCTTAAAATCTTTTTCTCTTTCGATCGCATTGTCAAAAAATATTAAGATTCATTTTGTAACAGATAAAGAAAGTGAGATGATTAATTTATCTATAAGGCAACGCAAAGCTATTTACCTCATAAGCAAAGAAGCCATCAACAACATATTCAAATATGCAGAATGCAGTAATATTTACTACAGCCTGAAAGCTAGCGGTTCTAAATTGAATCTTAGAATAGAAGATGATGGAAAAGGTTTTAACACATCTGAGCATCAAAATGGCAATGGATTAAAAAATATGCAGGCCAGGTCAGCTGAAATTGGAGCAAATTTCAATATTCTTTCAAGACAAGCTATCGGAACCATAGTTACTGTTGAATTTTAATTACCTCAATTGGGGGTGCAGGAAACAAGTTTGCATCAACCTATATTTGTACTGTGACAGTTGATAAAGAAATAAGGGTAGCCATTTTTGAAGATAATCCCATTATGATGGATGCTTACCGCTCTATACTTAATGGTTCTCCTGGTTATCAATGCACCGGTTGTTTTACCAGTTGTAATGATTGGAAACATGATATTGAGAAAAGTATTCCCGATGTAATATTGATGGATATTGAAATGACGGGTCTCAATGGCATCAAGGCTACCGGTCTTATTAAAAAAGAATTCCCTGCAGTGAAAATATTAATACAAACTGTTTTTGAAGACGATTTCAAAATATTCGAAGCTTTATGTGCTGGAGCAAATGGGTATATTTTAAAAAATACTTCGCCCATAAAAATGTTGGAGGCTGTTACTGATGTTCAAAATGGTGGTGTTGCTTTCAATCCAGCTGTGGCGGCTAAAGTAGTTACGCTTTTTCAGCATTTCATTGCGCCTTCAAAACTGGTCAATAATTATCAACTTACCACCAGGGAAAAAGAAATCCTGCATCTCCTTACGGAAGGAATGCCCATGCCGCGTATTGCAGAAAAAATCTATCTCAGTTATCATACCATAAGGGATCATGTAAAATGTATTTATCAAAAACTACACGTTGCATCTGCAACAGAAGCAGTAGCTAAAGCATTGAAAGAAAAATTGGTTTAAGAAATCCTGATCTTATAGTTTCCAGCTGCTTTAGATAAATCATCTTTCAGGAAATGATTTATAAATCCCTCCAATTGAGGGGTTGGCTTCCAAAAAAATCTGTATTAGTTTTGTTAAGATCATTCTTTCATTAACCATCGCAAAATTAGTAACTAAAATATTCTCCATTTAGTTAATCGATGAAATGATACTATTTCTATAGCTAAATAATATTGCTATTCTATTGTAAAAAAACACAGCCTCAGTTCGTCGTTCAGGGAATGAACCTGGATGCCTATGTTAAATGCTTCAAAATGCAGCTTGATATATTATATAGCAAGGGATACAACTTAGTTTATTTCTAATTCTTTAATCAATATTAAATAATAACTAAAATTAATTTTATGAAGCAATTAGTTTTTCGTCTATATGTATTTATAGGCAGCACGCTGATTTTATTTTCGTGCCAAAAGGAGCAAAGAGTTGAAAGTGAAAATGATACAATTATTGCAGCGGCAGCAAAAGCAAAACCTGATGAAAAATTCAATACTTTCAAAGGTCCGCAAGTCACGGTAGGTAACGGCAATGCACGCTCTTTTGTAACGATTAGCCACGCGGGAGTGCCTCATGAAATCGGTGTAGTTTTTACTGATGAAGCGCTCTCAGGATTGCCCACTGTTAATACACCTTATGTATTAGAATTACATAATAAGGCGCTTGCGGCTACACCATTTGAACATATTGCTTTAGGATGGAGCGCTAATGGGCATCCCTTGCCCGGTTCATTCATAGGACCCCATTTTGATGTGCGGTTTTTTATGATGACTCTCCAGGAAAGGTTAGCAATTCCAGCTCCTCCTTCCCCCGGATATTTCAATTTGCCACCAGCCGGTTATATGCCAGCAAATTATTTTCCGGATGCTGCTGTGCCTCTGTTGGGGAGGCATTGGACAGATCAAAGTTTTACTCCGGGTGTACCCGTGGATCACACCCTGATTTTAGGTAGTTTCGATGGCCAATTTACATTTGTTTCACCCATTGTCGTAAGAACTGATTTATTGAGCGGGCAAAGCTTTTCGATATCTTATGCACAACCAGTATCGTTTGCCGAGCATGGCTATTATCCTACCAAGTATAATATTTACCGGGACGATAAACATAGGCATTATGTGACACTATCCCATTTTGTATGGAGGTAATGAATTATTGTTAAGATATTCAAGTGGGTCAGGATATTTCTGATATCCATAATGCGAAGTAATCTCTCCAGGGATAAAAGCCAGAAGTAAAATACCTGGCTTTACTCTTTTTCTTGAAGTCATACTTTAAATTATGCATAGGTTGGATTTTCTGCTCTGAATGTTGGAAATCAAATTTTTCTTGCTGGTGGAAATAATTTCCTTGGAATGTTTACAGTTTCCTGTAGTCCTACAAACAAGGTTAATATCTATAATAATATTACCGGCTCCATGTCCTATTCAACAATGATTAAACCACTAGCATTCAGAGGATCAGTTACTATCGGAAACAAAATATTATGGGCCGGGGGTAGCGAGTATTTTTGTAATGCTAATGCTCAACTTTAATCGGAAGTGGAGATCAGAGATATAATCACGTATGCTTCTTCATATGGCTGTTTATTTCAGCCAAATGCAGGATTTAAGGCTTTATGCGAGAATGACCAGGTTGTTTTTTTGTAGGAGAGGGTGCGGTGAAAAACAAATTTGATATATACAATCTCACAAGCAATACATGGTCAATAGGCTTATTAAGCCAGGAGTTTAAATAATGTATCGACTTCAATTCTTCTTGTAGGCAATATCATCTATGTTGCTGATAAGGGGCAGGTTTGGAAACTGGATTTCTGAGTTACTGGCCTTCTTTTTTTAAGAAAATTTAGTTTATAAATATTTCTGTTCTATATCCCGTGTAAAAATTTATCTGTAAATGATAGATTTATCAAGTGATCAAATCCGGATCATAGAAAATGATTGAACTCTAATCGAAATGCGTCTTACCCTGAAATAACAATTGAAGGGGGAAGTTTTCATAAGGAATTTGGCGCCGTCTTTTTTTTGCCTTTTACCAAGTAGTGTATCCTCGTAGTGTATCCTCGCAGTGGTGTCAAAACATTGAAAACTTGTGCTTTCCCTCATAATTAACGGGGAAACTCATAAATACATTCGCC
>JBKJPO010000391.1:0-10437 GCA_046595095.1 Chitinophagaceae bacterium | reverse complement strand
TGTGTGCCAGCCACTGAAAACTGAATATCAAAAATGCATTTAGCTTATTCAGAACATACAGAGATTGTACTTGGCTATGGTGCACATCATAAGTTGAAAGGCTGGTTAAATAAACTGATTCGTTGGGAAACATTTCATACCGCTTTGCAATACTTTTCCTACTCACTTGCAGGCCTACCGTATATGGGAGTTGGAAGAAATTTAAGTTATAAAAAATCCGTTTTTTTTAGACATAAAGGATTTTCAGCACACAACAATATTCCCAGTGGTGATGATGATCTATTTATAAATATGGCAGCAACAAAAACAAATACTGCAATCCAGATCGATAAAGATGCATTTACACTTTCACATCCTCCAAGAACGTGGAGAGCATGGAGAAAGCAGAAGTCTCGTCACTACAGCACAAGCAAATATTACCAGCCGTTGCACAAATTTTTACTCAGCATTTATGCAGGCTCTCATTTTTTTTATTACCCGCTTTTTATACTCTCTATTATTTTCTTTGACTGGAAAATTGCAATCAGCATTTATGGATTACGTTTGCTAATACAATTTTTTATTTTTTTTAAAACAATGACGAAATTGGGCGAAAAAGATCTTTTGCCGTGGTTTTGGGCCCTTGATCTCTGGATGTTTTTTTATTATCTTATTTTCTCAGTATCGTTGGTCAAAAAACCGGCATTATCATGGAAGTAACCTGGTTTAATTCAGACATCAAATGAAACTGATCCAAAAATATTTTACTGAGTTTTCTGAAAAACAACTGCAACAATTTTCGGCGTTAAAAGATTTGTACACTGAATGGAATCAGAAAATAAATGTGATCTCCCGCAAGGATATGGAAAATTTCTACGAACGTCATGTACTGCATTCCCTGGCAATAGCGACTGTCTTTAATTTCAAAGCGGGCGCAAGGGCTATGGATCTCGGCTCCGGAGGCGGGTTTCCTGGAATACCTCTTGCAATATTTTTTCCAGAAACTGAGTTTCACCTTGTAGATAGCATCAATAAAAAGCTCAATGTTGCAAGAGCAATATGTGAATCCATTGGATTACAAAATGTAACTTCGAGGCATTCCAGGGCAGAAGATATCAGGGATCAGAAGTTTGATACAATCATAACCCGGGCAGTGGCACCATTGAAAGATCTTAACAGGTGGAGCAGGCCATTACTAGGAAAGAATGCCGACAATAAAACCTATGGACTTATATGCCTGAAAGGTGGTGACCTCTCGCAGGAAATTTCTGAAAGTGGCACTCGACCAAGGATATGGGAAATCACTCAATTTTTTGAAGAAGAATTTTTTAAAGAAAAATTTCTGCTTTTTATTCCTGCAATCTCATAACGGTTAAAGTGGTAATTATATGAATACCTTTAACAAATGAAAATAGCTAAACCCGAAAAAAAAATTACCGTTGTTATTGTAGACGACAATGCTTATTTACGGGAAGCACTTGAGCAACTGATTGGGTTTTCTGATTGTTTTGAATTGCTTGGCTCCTGCGAAAGTTGCGAGGAAGCTTCGGAGCGAATACCGGCATTGCATCCCCGGGTTGTGTTGATGGATATCAATCTCGGTGGGCTTGATGGAATAAGCTGTGTAAGAATTATAAAAAAAAATCATCCGGATATACAATTCCTGATGTGCACTGTATCAGACGAAGATGAAAAGATCTTTGAAGCACTTGGAGCCGGTGCTACAGGATATATTTTAAAAAAGACCGCCCCTCAGAAATTACTTGAAGCCATCCGTGAACTTGCAGAAGGTGGTGCACCAATGAGCAGCCAGGTAGCAAGGAAAGTCGTGCAAGCCTTCCAGTTACCAATTAACTATCCCAACACCACGATTGCTCCGGAAACATTAACTAACAGGGAAACACAGATCCTTTCCTTGCTTTCAAAAGGGATGGCATATAAAGAAATTGCTGAACAGCTTTTTATCAGTCCGGAAACTGTACGCAAACATGTTTATCATATTTATGAAAAGCTTCATGTGAAAAACAGGATTGAAGCAGTGAATAAACTCTACGGACGAAACAATTTCTAATGGTTAATGATTGGTGATTATGGTTAATTTTTTAGGTCCGGAAAACATGAATGAATTGCTGGTTCCCATTAACAATTAACCACTAATCCATTACTTTCTACCATTTTAGTTCCAACAAATTATTCCTTCGTTCTATATCTGCCATACGATTGCTGGGGTCTATTTCCAGTTCTTTAAGGTCCCTAAGTTTCTGGGGAAAAGTAAGCGTATAGGTTGGATGCGTCCACGACCATTCCTGATGTACCGTTCTTTTTTCATTCCCTTCAATGGGTTTTTCGCCAAACATTGATCCCAATGGAATGTAATGAGTTTCAGTGCTGCCATCTTTAAGACGCAGTTCAAGATCAATGGGCATTGGAACGAGGCCAACCCTCCTGAGCCTGATCTTGCTTTGGCCTTTTTCTTCCCATAAACTGTCGATACCGTAATCGATAGTCTTTGTTGAATAAATCCAATAATTTTTATACCAGTCAAGTTTCAGTCCGCTAACATTCTCGGCTATACGCATAAAATCATTGACATTTGGATGCTTGAACCGCCATTGACGATAATACTCGAGTAGGATCTTGTTTCGTATTTCTTCGCCAACTATGTAACCCAATTGCACAAGGAATACTTCTCCTTTAGAGTAGGTAGAAAAAGAAAAGCCAAAATTTGTATTAAAATGATCAGCATGAGTAGTGAGTGGCTCTTCTCTTCCACTACGAGCCAACGCGAAATAATTTGAATAACTAGCAGCATGATTAAGTGGCAAAGCCTTAGGTTCCGCGGTTCCTCGCGGACCGGTGCCACTACTACTTTGAGTAACTTTTTTAGACGTAGCTTCCTGATAAAATGCTGCAACTTCATTATCAGCAAAACCAGTAAACCCTTCATCCATCCAACCATATAGGCTTTCATTTGTACCCAACATCATCTGGTACCAGCTGTGCATCCACTCGTGAAAAGCTAAACCAATGCTTGGTCTGTTCATTAAAGTGGCCATTGGATATTCCATTCCTCCATCACCGCCCTGGATAAACGAATACTGCGGATATGGATATTTGCCGAATTTTTTTTCAATAAATGGATGCACAATCACTGCAGCATCTGCTACCAGTTCCCACTGTGCCTTTGTGCTGTCGACCTGCTTATGTACTACGTGTATGGTGAGGTTACCAATCTTCTTGACAATGTGTCCGTAATTTGGATCGGCGGCCCACACAAAATCGTGCACATTATTGGCAATAAAACGCCAGTTACGTTTTAGAGACGAAATATTTTTTAATGAAGTTCCCGGCTTATCGTATCCCCAACCTATTTCAGCTGCATTTTGCAAAACACCACTACCAGCCAATTTATAATTTTTATTAATATTTATGGAAACCTCATAATCACCCCATACTCCGTAAAATTCGCGGGCAATGTATGGCGTCGGATGCCAACCTTCGTAATCATATTCGCAAATTTTTGGATACCATTGACTCATACTATACCTGACCCCTTCCAGGTTGTCCCTTCCACTTCGCCTGATCTGGATAGGAATCTGCGTCTCAAATTGCATAGTTAGATTGACCTTAACTCCAGGCAGTATGGGTTGTATGAGTAAAACCTCCAGTATGGTTTCATGATACTTAAATGGTTGGTCAACATCATTCATTTTGAGAGAGAGAATTTTCTGGCTTCCTATCTCATTAGCTTTCAGATTTGCAATACGATTCTTAACACGACTGTCCCAATCCTGTTTCCCTGAAATCATTGATTTCCCCAGCTCCTGGCTACGAACGTCCATCATACTATTAGGTTGGAATGCATTCCAGTATAGATGATAATAAACTTTCTTTAATGTATCGGGAGAATTGTTCCAATACTCAAGTACCTGGGATCCCTTCATACTATTTGCTACATCATCTACTTCAACTTTCATCAGGTATTTAACTCTCTGCTGCCAACGGGAGGGCTGGGCAAAAGTGGCGAGGGTTAAGCATAGGAATACCAATAAATAAGTACAGAATTTCATCATCTGGTTTCAGTTTAAGCCGGTAAATTTCGGGAAAAGAAACTGATGTCAAAAGTTAAAAGATAGAAAGCGGAGAAATACTATTTCGGCAGTACTTTTCTAATCCCATCCACCAGATCTGTTTGGTAAAGCATTCCGTCGTTACGTATATTGGCTTGTAACGTCGCAAACTTTATGGCATTGGAGATTGAACCCCCGCTGAGCCCGTAGAGACTTGCAAGCTTATCAATATTTATCGACCCGTGCAATTTATGTGATATCGGTAACAGTTTTTTCCATATCAAATTGCGTTCGCCGGGTTCAGGTATGGGAAAATAAATGAGCTGCCGGGCGCGCCTTAAAAATGTCTTATCAATAATTTCATTTGATTCAAATGCAAAGATTACAAGACCTTGAAACTTTTCTAATCGGTCAGGTAAATAGCTTACTTCAAGATTTGCATATCTATCATGTGCATCCTTAATCTCTGTTCGTTTTCCAAACAATGCGTCTGCTTCGTCAAAAAATAATATCCATTGCTTTTCTTCTGCTGCATCAAATATTTTTTTAAGATTTTTCTCGGTCTCGCCAATGTATTTGTTTACTATTAATGAGAGATCTATCCTGTAAACATCTCTCCCTGCATCCCTACCTAGCAATGCAGCTACCGATTTCTTACCTGTTCCCTTTTGCCCATAGAAAATACTATATGACCGGTGTTTACCATGGCCAGGTATACTTCCCTTCAACTCTCCGATTAATGCCCGAATATCTGAAAGCTGTTGCAGGGCATCCCGGCGAAGAATAAGGTCATCCCAAAAAAGAGTCGTGGTTATTTTTTCGATAAATGAAAACATCCTGGCCTCGTATTTTTTTATTTATATTGAAGAAATCCTTTATTGATTTTGCTAATCTTTCTTTGCAGGCGAAATACTCCAATACCATTACGACTACCTTGCGGATTACTGTTACCTTCGATCGTATGGATAAATCCACCATCGATCTTTTCTACAATCCCCGTGTGTCCCGCACCGTTACCATGTGAAATAATAAATATGTCACGGGGCTTTAACAAACCGGGGCTACATTTTAAAATATTTGCTTCACATGGTGATTTTATTCTTTACTCGCATCCAAATTAATTACTGGCTGGAAGAATGTCAATAGTTAACGCGATAATCTTGTGTCGTTTTGAACTATTCGATGGAGAAAAATATGTACCATCCAAAGATTAACTAAAATTTCCCTAATAAAATCCCCATTAGGCTCCAAATGTCCTGGATGAAATATTGAACAGATCAGGATCAGTATTATTCTTTTCCGGCAACTACTATTACAATCTCGCCTTTTACAGGTTTTTGCTGAAAATGATCTCGAACATCATGGAGCGTGCCTCGCTTGTTTTCTTCAAACATTTTAGTAAGCTCCCTGCTAACGCAGCAAGCCCGAAGTTCACCAAAGTATTGGATAAAATCTTCGAGTGTTCGCACAAGCCTCATAGGCGATTCATAAAAAATCATTGTGCGCTCTTCTGCGGAAAGTTGTTTTAACAAGGTCTGTCGTCCCTTTTTTAATGGCAAGAAGCCTTCGAAAGTAAACCTGTTCATCGGCAGGCCACTGTTCACGAGTGCGGGTACAAAGGCAGTAGCGCCAGGAAGACATTCGATCTTGATTTCATTCTTCACACATTCCCTTACAAGAAGGAATGCAGGATCACTTATTCCAGGAGTACCCGCGTCTGTAAGCAATGCCATCGTGCGCCCATTCAGCAACTGTTCGATAAGGTGTGCGAGTATTTTATGTTCGTTGTGCTGATGATAAGGAGTAACGGGTTTTTGAATGTTGTAATGCCGAAGGAGTACTGAAGATGTACGTGTGTCCTCGGCGAGAATCAGGTCAGCCTGGCCCAGGATATCCACAGCCCTTAATGTTATATCTTTCAAATTACCGATGGGCGATGGTACTAGATAGAGCAAATGATTGATTTGTAACTTCTGAAGATCGTAATCTTCGAAATAGGATGTTAAGAATTGACCATAATTGTGTACTGTTCCATTACAGGATCCGCAAGTAATTTTTTAGCAGATTCTTCTGCAATTTTGATTGCCTCAGCTTCATTCGATGCTTCCACCTGGAGACTTATGTGCTTGCCAATCCTTACATCTTCTATATTTTTCAATCCGAGATTCTGTAAGCCACCAAGTACCGCTTTGCCTTGCGGATCAAGTAATTCTTTAAGCGGCATAATCTTAACCTCTACGTGAAAATTCATTTGATGTGTTTTTGTATGCTAAAGATATAAGAATGTATACGATGAAAACCACCGGAACTGCAAGCCATTGAAGAAATAGTCCAGAGACAATTGAGGTAACAAACAGAATTAATTTTGGAAGATTGTCTTTTAGTGTAAAATTTCTAAACTTCAAACCTAATATTGGAATACTACTTATCATTATAAAACTTAAGAAAATAATGATCGCATATAATACCCATTTATTCATAATTAGCAGGCCTATTCCCAATACATCTGCACTATAATGTAATATTAGCGGGAGTGAAGCTACAAGCAAGCCTGCCGCCGGAGTTGGCAAGCCTTTAAAATTATAAGACTGGGTTTTATCAAGATTGAATTTTGCCAGCCTGTAAGCCGCTGCACAGCTGAAAATAAATGAAGGTAAGAGCCATGCTATTGAAACATCCATACTCAAAGTTTCTCTTGCATAGCTCATTCTCAGCAATTGGTATATGATTACCGATGGTGCCACACCAAAGCTTACAACATCAGCAAGGGAATCGAGTTGCTTACCCATTTCAGACGATGCATTAAACAGCCTGGCTACAAAGCCATCCAGGAAATCAACAAATGCTGATATTCCAATGAAAATGCCAGACCAGGCAAGACTTTCGGGGAGATGGAATGTACTCACTTCCCCATCCACGAAAACCATTATCGATTCAGTTTGCAAAGCACATACAATGGCAATGCAACCAAAAAATAGATTCAACAGTGTAAAAATATTGGGGATCTGTTTCATTATTTCTTCATAATTGCTTCGATCTCCTCAATGGTAATCGGGATGTTTTTCATCAGGTCTTTATTTCCATTCTTCGTGATCCAAAAATTGTTCTCAATCCGGATACCCATGTTTTCTTCTTCAATGTAAATGCCTGGTTCAATTGTAAATAACATCCCGGCTTTTATAGGTTCGGTCCGGGTACCAAGGTCATGTACATCTAGTCCAAGATGATGCGAAATACCATGGTAAAGATATTTGCGATATGCCCTGTTTTCAGGATCCTCATTTTTAACATCTGTTTTTTTGAGTAATCCAATCTTTTGAAAAATTAACGTTGCCTCACCCCCTACTTTTTCAGTGTAATCAATGATTGATATCCCAGGCTTTAATATGCTTGCTGCAAATTGGTGAAGATGAAGACAGGCATCATAAACTGTTTTCTGTCTACGGGTAAATTTGCCATTTACGGGTATTGTTCTTGTAAGATCTGCGCAGTAATGCCCATATTCAGCTCCAAAATCCATTAGTATCAGATCCCCATCTTTGCATTCCTGGTTATTACTTACATAATGGAGTATTCTGGCACTGTCTCCACTGGCGATTATGCACGAGTATGCAGGACGCTGAGCTCTTTGTGTAAGAAAAGAATGCCATATCTCCGCCTCGATTTCATATTCAAAAACACCCGGGCGGATAAATTTTAATAGACGGCGAAAAGTATTATCTGTAATATCTATCGCCTTTTGCATTACTTCCACTTCAAGAGGTGTCTTGATCTGCCTTAGCTCCTTGAGTATCCTGGCACTTCGAATGTAATTATGCATTGGGTAACGTTGACGCATAGCCTCAGCATAACGGTAATCCCTAACCGGAATAAGGCTTGCCTTGCGGTCATTCTCATTAGAATTCAAATAAATAGTATCCGCGAGATGAATCCAGGGTTGAAGCAGTCCTTCGAGTGTATCAAGCCATATTATCGTTTGAATTCCTGAAATGCCCTGGGCTTCTGAAGCGCGCAAACGGTGGCCATCCCATTTTTCCTTTAATTCATTTGGACGCACAACAACCAGAACTTCCCTATACTTTGGATCAGGATTGGCTGGAAAAAAAATAAGCATAGTATCTTCCTGATCAATCCCGGTAAGCCAAAATAAATCTGCATTCTGAATGAATGGATAAACCTGGTCGCCATTAGATGGAAGCTCATCATTGCTATTGAAAATAGCAATCGCATTCTTTTCCATCCTTTCGGTAAAACGCTCGCGATTCTGGATAAAAATCTCAGGATTGAGGGGCAAATATTTCATCTGGTAATTTTTAAGCACGCAATATACAGTTTAAACTTTTTGAATATAATGCCATAGTGTGTACGAATAACACAATAAAAAATAAAAATATTCAGCCTTTTCAATTTTTTAGCTAAAATCTTTTAGATATTTTAATCATTCGAATCAGTTATTAAAGATAACTGCCTGTATGCGCAAAAATAACGGCAACTCATTCAATGAACAAAAGCAAGCCACTTTGTAATGGAGAACATTGTAAACTACCTTTGCCATCTAACAAACGAGAGATTTCAATATGTCAGTACCTACTTTGTTGGGCTTGCCAAAGCTTGCCCTTATCAATCTTGGATTAAAAACAGCTGAAAATGTACATTACCAGCTTCCTCCGGAGGAACTAACACAGCAAGCAGTATCAAGGGGTGAAGGGATCTTAAATGGATCGGGTGCACTTGTGATAAATACCGGGGAATTTACAGGCAGAAGTCCCAAAGATAAATTTATTGTAAAGGATGATATTACTAAAGACACGGTGAATTGGAATGATTTTAATCTACCCATCGATGCAAAGTATTTCGACATTTTACAATCCAAAATGATGGCCTACCTGCAGGGTAAAGAACTTTGGGTTCGTGATGCCTATGCCTGTGCCGATCCAAATTACAGGCTCAACATCCGCGTCATCAACGAAAATCCCTGGAGCAACCTGTTTGTTTATAATATGTTTCTCAGACCGCAGGAGGAAGAACTTGAAACATTCAGACCCGACTGGCATATTATACAGGCACCGGGATTTAAAGCAGACCTGGCAACAGATGGTACGAGGCAGCATAATTTTTCACTGGTAAGTTTTACCAAAAGAACAATCCTTATTGGAGGAAGTGGTTATACAGGGGAAATGAAGAAAGGTATATTTACAATATTAAATTATATTCTGCCTCACGATAAAGGAGTATTAAGTATGCATTGCTCTGCAAATATGGGTGATGCCGGCGATACCGCCATATTTTTCGGCCTTAGTGGCACCGGCAAAACTACACTCAGTGCAGATCCAAATAGAAAACTCATCGGCGATGATGAGCATGGCTGGACAAAAGATACGGTATTCAATTTCGAAGGTGGTTGCTACGCAAAAACAATTGATCTTAGTGAAGAAAAAGAGCCTGAGATATTTCATGCTATCCGCCCGGGTGCCCTTCTTGAAAATGTAACTTTCAAACCGGGTAGTAAAGAAATAGATTTTTCAAGTAAAAAAATCACTGAAAACACCAGGGTAAGTTATCCACTTCACTTCATAAGCAATGCACTCGAGCCATCCATTGGCAAGACACCTAAAAATATTTTCTTCCTTACTGCAGATGCTTATGGCATTCTACCCCCAGTCAGCAAATTAACTCCCGGTCAGGCCATGTACCAGTTTATTAGCGGCTATACAGCAAAAGTTGCAGGAACTGAAGCTGGCGTCACTGAGCCTAAATCCACTTTCAGCGCTTGTTTTGGCGCGCCATTTATGCCACTTCACCCAGGAAAGTATGCCGAGATGCTTGGTAAAAAGATGACTGAGCACAATGTAAATGTTTGGATGATCAATACTGGTTGGAGCGGTGGCCCTTATGGTATTGGACAGCGGATGAAACTTTCTTATACCCGTGCAATGATTACTGCTGCACTTGAAGGTGATTTCGATGATGTTGAATTTGAGGCACACCCGGTATTTGGCATGATGATCCCTAAAGAATGTCCTGGCGTGCCTGCTGAAATCTTAAATCCAAGAAATACCTGGGCCGATAAAAATAATTACGATCAGAAAGCAAAAAAGCTTGCAGAGGAATTTGTAAATAATTTTAAGCAATATTCAGATGGAGTTACTGAAGAGACTTTGAATGCAGCTCCGAAAATCTAGAATCATCTGGTGATAAAAATTTAGCCTCGCAATTGCGGGGCTTTTTTGATTTTGAACTATGTTGAGGCGGATATATTATGTACGCATTCCTGAATTAGAATAGTAAAATAAAAAATAAGAAACTGCTCATTGGTTAGATTATGAAAGAGGAATTTTTTGGCAGCTTTTTTTTTACAAATTATCCAGATAACAACTAAGCTTAACTG
>JBKJPO010000544.1:0-3123 GCA_046595095.1 Chitinophagaceae bacterium | reverse complement strand
TAAAGTTGCTACAGGTACTACATCGGCGGAAATACTTGCTGTTACTTCACAGTATGGACTTGCACCTGTGCTTGGCGAATGCGGCAGCGTAGGTTCGGGACTTGCTTTAGGCGGAGGCCTGGGTTGGCTTTCGGGCAGGTATGGAGCCACTTGCGACAATCTTATTTCTGCACGTGTAATCACTGCCGGTGGCCGTTCATTGATAGCTAATGAAAGTACAAATCCTGACCTTTATTGGGCCATACGTGGCGGTGGCGGAAATTTTGGCATTGTCACATCTTTTGAATATCAACTCCATCCCGTAATAGAAGTAATTGCCGGTGGATTTACATATCCCACCACTGAGGCTCGTTCCATGCTTCGGTTCTTCCGGGATTTTATGGCAACTGCACCCGACGGGCTTCAGGCACTTGCGTACCTTACCTCAGCCGGTAACGGAACTTTTTTAATAATCTTTGTTTACTCCGGTAATTTAAACGAAGGAGAGAAACTGATGAACACTTTCCGAAAGTTTAAAACTCCGGTAAAAGACTGGGTACAGCGCAGAAAATATGCTGAAATTTATACCATGCCTCCATATGGGTCCGGCACTGATGAATCCACTCCCTGCGCTTATCATGTAATTAAGGGTTCCTATATTGAAGTATTATCCGATGAAGCCATTGATCTTGTACTTGATCGCTTTGCTCATCCGCCGCCGGGTTGTGAATTCGGATTTGACTTTGATCACTACATGCATGGAGCTGTTTGCCGGGTATCCCCAGATGCCACAGCATTTCAGCTTCGGGAAGCCGGTGCTGTACATTTGGCATTTGGAGCAGAATGGAAAGATCCTAAGGATACAGTAATATGCACCAATTGGCTGAATGACACCTGGGAGCTCTTGCAAAAATATTCCGGTGGAAGGGTGTATTCCAATTATGAAAGCAACGCAGGCAAGTCTACCGTAAAGGCTATTTATGCAGGCAATTACGCACGTCTTTCCTCTATTAAAAAGAAGTACGATCCTGAAAACTTTTTTCGGCGTAATCAGAATATACGGCCTGCATGAAATATTAGGAAACAAAAAAACTTTCCAGCATGAAATATTTGTTTACTGCCCTTTTGATAACCGTGATTTTTGTGGGGTGCAAAAATGGAAGCACTGCAAATGATTTTAAATGCCCTTGCGAAAAAATTGGATTAAATAATTCCTGGGCTGATTCAAATCAAGTTTCCTGTTATTTAATCCCTGTATCAATAAACAGTTTAAAGCCTCCACCCAAAAAATATTTTATGGCTGTAGCTGTTGCGGCATCATTAAAGAAGACGGGTAAAGAGCCTCTGCTGTACTTACATGGAGGACCGGGTATTGCCACGCTTGAAAATATGCCCCGTTACCTGAAAAATACAAAATGGAAAATGCTGCGTGACAGTAACGACCTGATCTTTTTTGATTACCGCGGCACCGGATATTCAGAACCAAACTTGTGTAAAGATCTGCAGGATTCATTGCAGGTTATCTCCCGCACCAAACCACCGCTATCAGAAAAAACAGCCAAAACAGTTTCATTATATAAAAATTGCAGCGAGAAATTAGAGAAAGACCAAATTGACCTCTCTTCTTTTTCTTCATTTCAATTTGCTGCTGATACGGAAGAAATCAGGAAAGTATTACAGGTAAAAAAGTGGAATGTTTATGGTGTGTCCAATGGTACCAATATAGCATTGCAACTCATAAAACATTTTCCGCAACCGCTTAAAAATGTAATCCTTGATTCTCCCTTTCCCCCTAATTCTCCATGGATTGATTTTGTTCGTCCATTTGATACCTGTTTTAAAGTTTTAGAAAAATATATTGCAGCAGATCCTGTATTATCATTAAAGTTTTTTGCTTTGCGTAAGGATTTTGTACGAGCCGTTGACCAGTTGAATAAAAAGCCTGTGCCGTTGCCACTGAAGATGAAAGCGGATACCAGCATAAACATTTACAATTTTGATGGAAAAGATTTTGCCTGGAGTATTTGGACTGCGATGCTCAGCCCAAAATCAATTCCTCTGGTTCCGCTTGCAATAAAAGAAATAGCCAATGGAAATCAATCAGTCCTTGTAAAATGGGCATTATTGTTTAATGATCCAAATGAATTTGGTGCATTCTCTGCAGCACAAAGCATGTCCATTACTTGTTTTGAAGACCTGCCAAGACAGGAAAAAAATATAGAAGAAATAATTTTAAAACAATATCCTGATTTTTCTGCATTATACACACCCGGTCTTGATCAGGCTATATGCAGGGAATTTCGTCCGCAGGCGGCAGATAAAAAAATATTTGAGCCTATAGCCAGCAATATTCCGGTATTGATTCTTGCCGGCGAACTTGATCCCGTATGTCCTCCCATTTTTGGAGAAGTGACGGCAAAAACGCTGCCTAATTCCACTTTTATTACCGTGCCCTCAGCATCACATGCAGCCATGTTTGCTGACAGTTGCGTAATGAAAATTGCAACCAATTTTATCTCAAATCCAGAAAAAAAACCAAACACAACATGTGTTGCAACACGAGCTAAAATAAAATTTGTTACTACTGGTTTATTAAATGAGTTAAACAAAATGAAATAAAGAATAACAATAACTTAAATCAACGTCAATGAAAAAACTATTGCTACGCATTTTATTTTTGCTCCTGACAGTAAACGGTTATAGCCAGGATAAAGAAGGGAAAATTGTTGTGCAAAAATTTTTAGCCCCTTCAATTCAAAATAACAAAGGTGGCGAAGATGCAAACCGCAGGTTAACCATTTACCTGCCGCCGGGTTATGAGGAAAACAACCAACGCTATCCAACCATTTATTTTTTGCATGGCTTTGCATCAGATGATAATGATATGATGAATTGGCTCGGCTTCAAAAGCCTGATTGATTCTGCCATAAAAAGCGGCAAACTACGCCCATTGATCCTGGTACTGCCCAACAGCGATACTAAATTTCGGGGAAGTTTTTATACCAATTCTACTCTCACCGGCAACTGGGCCGATTATATTGGAAAAGACGTGGTGGATTTTGTTGACAAAAATTTCCGGACAATTTCTCATCGGGATAGCCGTGGAGTGTGCGGACATTCCATGGGTGGAAATGGTGCTTTGAA
>JBKJPO010000408.1:0-11123 GCA_046595095.1 Chitinophagaceae bacterium | reverse complement strand
TGAATTAACGGAAATTGCCACTTTTTAAAACTATATGATAGCAAATAAAGTAACAAAGATTGGAGTACTAACATCAGGAGGAGATTCCCCGGGAATGAATGCCGCAATCAGAGCAGTAGTGAGAACGGGAATTTACAATGGTCTTGAAGTGTTTGGTATTATGCGGGGGTTTTCAGGCATGGTAGAAAATGATATTGTAAAAATGGAAAGCCGCAGCGTCGCAAATATCATTCAGCGTGGTGGAACTATTCTCAAAACTACGCGTGGTAAAGAATTTATGGAGGCTGAGGGCAGGAAGAAAGCTTATGAAAATTTGCAGAAACACGGCATTGACGGTCTTGTAATTATTGGAGGCGATGGCTCATTTCGTGGTGCCCAGATTTTTAGTAAGGAATATGATATCCCATGTATCGGTGTGCCCGGCACCATCGATAAAGATATCACCGGAACTGATTTTACTATTGGATTTGATACAGCTGTGAACACTGCCGTAGAAGCGATTGATAAAATCCGGGATACAGCCGATGCGCACGACCGGCTCTTCATAATTGAAGTGATGGGAAGAGATGCTGGTTATATCGCATTGCACAGCGGAATTGCTACTGGTGCGGAGAATATCTTAATCCCTGAGAGAAAAACGGTTATAGAAGACATAATTACTTCGCTTGCTGAAAAGGAAAGAAGGCAGAAGTTGGTAAACCTGATTGTAGTTGCTGAAGGTGAAGAATTTGGCGGAGCCAATGAAGTAGCCCGAATGGTCAAAGAGAGATTGCCCCAACAGGAAGTGCGGGTATGTATCCTGGGACATATACAACGCGGAGGTTCACCAAGTTGTTTCGATAGGTTGATAGCAAGCCGTATGGGATATGCAGCAGTTGAATGCCTGATCGAAGGCAGGCATAATGTATTTGTCGGGATTGTAAATAACAAGATGAATTATACGCCGATACAGGATGCAGTGAAGAAAAAACAAAAGATCAGCGAAGAATGGATGAGGATTGTAAAAATATTAGCCTCGTAGTAAGCTGGGGAAGGTTAAAATAAATTTCAAATTTTAAACCCGATATATTTTGTCAAAACACGTTAGTAAATACCTGCACCGAAATATGGATAAGCAGGCGGGTATCGAGCATAGTATCAAGAAAACTAAGATCGTGGCAACTGTAGGCCCAGCCTGTGATACATATGACAAACTCCTGGAACTTGTAAAAGCCGGGGTAAATGTTTTTCGCCTTAATTTTTCGCATGGAACACACGAAGACAAAGCCAGGATTATTGAATTGATCAGGCAGATAAATAAAACCGAACCTTATAATATTGCGATTCTTGCCGATCTGCAGGGACCGAAACTTCGTGTAGGCGACATCGAGAACAATGCACTCGAGATCAAGCCGGGTGACGTGCTCACTTTTACAAATGAGAAATGTGTAGGTACTTTGGAAAAAATATATGTAAGCTATCCAAACCTACACGCAGACGTTAAAGTAGGCAATATCATTATGATCGATGATGGAAAACTTGAGGTGAGGGTGAAAGATATTATGAAGAATAATGATGTTCGTGTAGAGGTGACAATCGGTGGTACCCTTTCTTCGAAGAAAGGTATAAATCTTCCTGATACCAAAATATCATTGCCAGCCCTTACTGATAAAGACCTGGTTGATCTTGATTTTATAATCGATCAGAATGTAGACTGGATAGCACTATCCTTTGTACGTCATGTTCGGGATATCGTGATATTGAAAAGTAAACTTCATGAACGCAAAAGCAAGACAAAGGTGATTGCAAAGATCGAGAAGCCTGAAGCTTTAATCAACATACGCGACATCATCATCGAAAGTGATGGGATAATGATCGCAAGGGGTGACCTTGGTGTGGAACTTCCAATCGAAAAAGTTCCCTTGATTCAAAAAGAGCTCATCCGTAAATGCATGCATCGTGCAAAACCGGTGATCGTGGCTACGCAAATGATGGAAAGTATGATGGACAGGATAAAACCAAACAGGAGCGAAATCACTGATGTGGCAAATGCAGTGCTTGAAGGTGCAGACGCAGTAATGCTTAGTGGTGAAACCGCAACCGGCCTGCACCCTACCCTCGTTGTAGAAACCATGTGTAAGATTATCCTTGAGATTGAAAAAACTGCGTATGACTATGACCGTGATGATATCCTTCAGCCACAACCTCATTCACCTTCTTTCCTCAGCGATGCACTGTGTTACAGCGCGTGTAAGCTTGCCTCCGATGTAAATGCAGACGCCCTGATCGGGATGACACAAAGCGGATATACCGGCTTTATGCTTAGCAGCTACAGGCCCAAATCTTTATTATACATCTTTAGCAAAGAGAAAAGCCTCATAAACCAGTTAAGCCTTAGCTGGGGCGTGCGTGCATTTTTTTATGCAGAAGAAGAAAGCCTGGATGATATCATATTCGATGAAATAGATATTTTAAAAGAAAGGGGATTTCTAAAACCCGGAGACGTTGTGGTAAGCACCGGTAGCACACCGGTTGACTTACATCTACCAACGAACACAATTAAGGTAACTAAGATTGACCATTAAATTATGGTTAATCATTAGGTTAGGCAATTAAAAATTTGGCATCCCGGAGAAGATGTAAATTATCCTTTGCAATCATTGAAGTTGCAGCTCTAAAATGATAAGAGAGCGAAGCGAACGGTTTAGAGATACTTAAAATGTTAATTGTACTATACCACTAACATTAATTAATTATCGCCAGATCGCAAGTATAACTGCAGCTATCACATTGCCTGTGATATTATATCCTCCATCGATAAGATGTAAACCGAGGGGCCTTTTTTCATAAATGAAAGAGATATGCACCGCAGTTGCCGCAAAACAAATTCCTGTGACAAGACCCAGCTTCACACCAGATATCCAACCGCCCTGAATGTCTAACCTGTTGACGAGTATTGCCAGGCCTACAGAACAGACAAACATCAGCACCACTGAGCCAAGCATTATCATGGCTGTACCTTTTTTCATTTCAGGATCATTTACATCAATTTTTGTGTAGCGAATCCATTTCTTTGCAAATAATACAGGGGAATACCAGAGTGCACCCAGCATGAAATAGCCAAGTGTAGCGACAATAACGGCTATCCAGTTTATATCCAGAAAGACTTCTGTGTTCATAATTGGTTGGTTTTGGTTAAATGATTAATATTAAGAAAAATACAAATCTTTATTCAAAGTATATGACCAGTTATAATAATCGGGTATTCGCTTCCGTAAGTAATTCAATTAATGGTGAAATTGATGATCAAACCATTTTCAGTTATAGCCAGGAGGGAAATATTGTTTCAGCGGTTTATTCCGGAGGCAATATAATTTATGGTCAATTGCTTGCCATAGCAGACCAGGAAGGCAAACTGGATATGCGCTATCAGCATATTAATATTAGTAATATTATAATGACAGGGAGATGCATTTCCACCCCGGAGATCTTAGAAAATGGGAAGATAAGGTTACATGAAAAATGGAAATGGACCTCCGGAGATTTAAGTGAAGGAGAATCAGTTATCGAAGAGATTGAGGGTTGAATAATTACTCTGCTGACTGGGGTTTTACCCGGTGAGCCTCCATATATTTTCCCAATGTATCCAATGCCTGGAATCTTACTTTTTTCTTAATTAATGAAGACCATCCCAGCAACAGGCCGGGTAATCCCAGGGCTTGCCTTGCCCATGCATAAAAATTAAATTCATCTGTATGCTCAATTATCTTCCCATCACGAAAACGCATATGTGCCTTAATTTTGTTTACTACTTTTCTGCCCGTTTTTGAAAATGTATATGTAGCAACCCAGTTGCAGGTTCCATACTCTTCATCGCATTTTACGTTACTGAATTCCAACACGAAGTCTTTCGCCTTATCGGAGAGCATTACCCACATTGCTTTTGCCGATTCGCCTTGCAGGATACCGAAAGCCGGGTCATTAAAAATAATGTCATCAGCGTAGCAAGCATTCATTGAAGCTGCATCCTGTTTTTGGAATGCAGAATAAAAGCGGGTCATAATTTCTTCATTCCTATTCATAAATGAATATAAAATTAAAAGGGCAATTCCGCTAACTTTAATCTTTAAAATCTACGAATAATATGAGATTGACCTTATTAATGTTTCTCTGCACGATATGCCTATCTACAGGTTTTGCTCAAAACGGAGCCGAAAATGAACAATGGATCCGGGAAAATTATATTAAGATAGAACGAAGTATCCCTATGCGGGATGGCGCAAAATTATTTACTGCGATTTATCATCCCAAAGATATGTCTGTAAAACATCCTATGCTGATGATGCGTACTCCATATTCTATCTCGCCCTATGGAGAAAATAAAATTACTACAAGACTCACTGAATTTTATTATATGAAATACCTCAGGCTGGGATATATTTTTATATTCCAGGATGTCCGCGGAAAGTATATGAGCGAAGGAGAATATATGGATATCAGGCCGTTCAACCCAAATAAAAAAGGTAAGGACACAGACGAGGCCAGTGACGCATATGATGCAATTGACTGGCTTGTTAAAAATGTGCCTGCTAATAACGGGCGTATTGGGGTCCTGGGAATTTCTTATCCAGGCTTTTATGCTACCATGGCTGCAATGAGTGGTCACCCTGCGCTCAAAGCGGTTAGCCCCCAGGCACCAGTAACCGAGTGGTTCCTTGGCGATGATTTTCACCACAACGGTGCCTTCAGCCTGCTTGACGCCTTTAATTTTTATACTTTTTTTGGAAAGCCAAGACCTCGTCCGGATACTATTTCATCTAAAAGTTTTGTATTACCTGTACCTGATAATTATCAATTCTATCTAAGGACGGGTGCATTGAAAAATTTTACAAAGCTGACCGGTGACAGCATAAAATTTTGGAAGGAAATGATGGATCATCCAAATTACGATGCCTGGTGGAAGGCAAGAGATCCGCGAAATTTTGCGGATAAAGTACAACCAGCAACACTTGTTGTCGGTGGATTATTTGATGCAGAGGATTGTTATGGCGGTTGGGCCTTGTATAAGGCCATTGAAAAAAAGTCAAAGAATAATAACAAACTGGTTTATGGGCCATGGTATCATGGTGGCTGGGCCAGGTCTGATGGAGATTCTCTTGGCAATGTAAAGTTCAAAGAAAAAACGTCTCTCCTTTATCGTGATAGTATTGAGATCCCGTTTTTTAATTACTACCTTCTCGATAAAGGAAATGCAAATTCGATTCCTGAGGCCTCCATTTTTTTCTCAGGAGAGAACAAATGGAAAAAATTTGCAAGCTGGCCACCCGCAGATGCAAAGACTAAAAATCTTTACCTTCTTTCAAATGGAAAAATGTCTTTTGATTCTCAGGGGATAGTGTCGGGTAAACCCAGCCCCGGTTTTACAGAATATATGAGTGATCCAACCAAACCTGTTCCTTACACAGAAGATGTACACCTTGCACGTACCAGGCAATACATGACCGACGACCAGCGTTTTGCTGCGCGAAGGCCGGATGTGCTTGTTTTTGAGCTTCCCGAATTAATCGAAGATATCAAAGTAGCCGGGCCAGTCATTGCTGACCTTAAGGTGAGCATCAATACTACTGATGCAGATTTTGTTGTAAAGCTTATCGATGTTTTTCCAGAAAATTTTACTTATGATTCAAGCTATGGACCGCAGAACGGTGCCGCCTACCCGATGGGTGGCTACCAGATGTTGGTACGGGGGGAAATCATGAGGGGCAAGTTCAGAAACAGTTTTGAAAAACCCATTCCATTCCAGCCAGGAGTAAGCACAACGGTAAAATTTGCGCTTCCTGATATTGCACATACTTTTAGGAAAGGTCATAAGATAATGATACAAATCCAGAGTACCTGGTTCCCGCTAATGGACAGGAACCCACAGAAATTTATGGACATCTACCAGGCAAATGATAGTGATTTTCAGAAAGCAAACATTCGTATTCACCATGATGTGGCCAATCCTTCTAAAATTCTTCTCCCACTAATTAATTGATATGCATTCGAAATACATACTAAGCATCTTTACAATTTTTTTTCTATTCTTATTTCCTGTCCAAGTATGGTCAAGGGATACTACAATCCATATAGTTCCCATGCCGGTTTCTATCGTTATAGGTAATGGAATTTTTACAATCAATAAAAACACAGTAATTGCCGGAAATAAATTTACCAGGCCTGAAGCTAAATATTTGCAGGAGTTTATTAAGAAGACTTATGGATGGGCAATTTCCCTGAAGGAGACGACAAATAATCGAATGGCAAATACAATAAACCTAAGAGTAGCAAAGGCATTTAAAAAAGAAAACGAGTATAACCTTACAATATCACGTGACAAGATAGATATTGCCGGAGCCGGCTCCAGTGGCTTGTTTTATGGCATACAGACTTTCTTGCAAATATTGCCGGCGGAAAAAATATCATTACCCGTGAAACTGCAGAATTTAGAGGTTTACGATTACCCGCGATTTCTTTACCGGGGCATGCATCTCGATGTGAGTCGTCATTTTTACCCGGCTTCATATGTCAAAACTTATATCGATTACCTGGCAGCGCATAAATTCAATAACTTTCACTGGCACCTAACAGATGACCAGGGTTGGCGAATTGAAATCAAAAAGTATCCGAAGCTAACGGAAGTGGGTAGCTGCAGGGATCAAACGCTTGTAGGAAGGTTTGGTTCCAACATATATGATGGGAAAAAATATTGCGGTTATTACACACAGAAGGAGATCAAAGAAATTGTACAATATGCTGCAGACAGACACATCAATGTAATACCTGAAATAGAAATGCCCGGACATGCCATGGCTGCACTGGCAAGCTATCCTGAATTAGGTTGTTCAGGTGGCCCATATAAAGTTTTTGAAACCTGGGGCGTTACAGAACCAATTTTTTGCGCTGGAAAAGAAAACACGTTCAGTTTTCTTCAAAGTGTACTTGATGAAGTGCTTACTTTATTCCCATCTGAATATATTCACATTGGGGGGGATGAGGCCCCAAAATTGCGTTGGCAGAAATGCCCGTATTGCCAGAAGCGAATAAAGGATAATCATTTAAAAAATGAACATGAATTACAGGGATATTTTACAAAGCGTATAGAAACATATCTCAACAGTAAAGGCCGAAAAATTGTTGGTTGGGATGAGATTCTTGAGGGCAATATAAACCCCTCTGCAACGATTATGAGCTGGCGGGGGGAAAAGGGTGGTATTGCAGCAGCCAAAGAAAAACATTATGTAATTATGACGCCCGATACTTATGTTTATCTCGATCATTCCCAAACCCGAAATGAAGACAGTGTTACAATAGGCAACTACCTTCCTGTAGAAAAAGTGTACAGCTTCGAACCCGTGCCCAGTTCATTAAGTGCTGAAGAAAGCAAATACATAATGGGCGGCCAGGGTAATGTATGGACCGAGTACATGTCAAACCCTTCAAAGCTTGAATATATGATCTTTCCCAGGATGAGTGCATTAAGTGAAGCTTTGTGGACGCCAAAGGATAGACGAAGCTGGACTGATTTTGAAAAAAGAATCCCTTTTCTGATGAAAAGATATGATTTCTGGGGTGTTAATTATAGCAAGGCATATTATGAAATGCAGCCGACGGCTATTCCTACAGAAGAAAATAAAGGAGTGTATTGGCAGGTATCTTCGAAATTTCCTGCTGACATTATGCTTTACGATTCAGCAAAAAAATTGCAGGCCTATGGACAAAAAGAAGTGAAGATCAAAGTGGATCATGAGGGCATGTTCAAAGCCTTGATGATGGAAGCGCGTACAGATGGTAAAGTCTTGGGGACACTCTCCCGATATTTCCACTTCAATAAAGCTACCGGAAGGAAAATTATCCTGGCCACAACTCCAAATCCCAAATATGCAAACAGTGGTGCATTTGCTCTTGTAAACGGTATCATTACAACCCGGGGAATGAACGAGTCAGCTCATTTTCTTGGCTTTCTTGGAAATGATATGGAAGCGGTTATCGATCTGGGCGAAGAGCAATTGGTTCAGAATGTGACCGTAAATGTTTTTGGGCAAAATGCAAGTTGGATCTATCTTCCGTCATCAGTATCTGTATCTGTTGTAAAATCTGCAGACCCTTTCAGCAAGGCATCAGAAAGTAATCTTGTAGAAAAAGTCTTAAATGAAGAAACGCCAAAAAATCTCCGCAAAGTTATTCTCCCGCTGAATGTCAAAGCACGATACTTAAAAATAAGAGCTGGAAATTATGGTATGATTCCGCCAGGCAAACAAGGTGCAGGAACAAAAGCATGGCTCTTCGTCGATGAAATAGAAGTTGATTGATCTGATTTAAACTTTTCTTTCAGTATTTTGTGCCAGATTCAAAAATGCTTAATTAGAGGAAACTACATTCATTGGATATTAAACATTATAATTAAAAATTAAACATTGTTTTCTATGCAACAAAGAATCGACCTGATTGATTCACTGGAAAAAATTCCAGTTAAAATATTCCCTTCCCCGAAAGAGGGTTCGATCTATGTTGCAAATATAATTGCGAAACTCATCCGTGACAAAGAAGCAAATGGGGAAAAAGCAGTGATCGGCCTTGCTACAGGATCAACACCCAAAACACTTTATACCGAGCTTGTGCGCATGCATAAAGAAGAAGGGCTCAGTTTCAAAAATGTGGTCACCTTCAACCTCGATCAGTATTACCCAATGGAAGCAGATGCATTGAATAGTTATCATTATTTCATGCGCAAAAATTTATTTGAGCAAACCGATATCGATCCTGAAAATTATTTTCTTCCAGATGGAATGTTGCCAAAGGAAAAAGTTAAAGAGCATTGCCTGGAATACGAACGAAAGATTGATGAGCATGGTGGAATTGATCTGCAGATACTGGGTATAGGGGTAAATGGGCACATTGGTTTTAATGAACCCGGGTCTGGTATTTATTCAAAAACTCGTCTCATAACCCTCGATAATTCTACGAGGATGGCAAATGCACAGGAATTCGGAAATGTATCGCAAGTGCCAAGAATGGCCATCACAATGGGAATCAGTACCATTATGAAATCGAGAAAGATCCTATTGATGGCATGGGGTCAATTGAAAGCAGAGGTAATTAAAAATGCTACTGAGGATGACGATACTGAAGAAGTGCCTGCATCACTTTTGCAGAATCACGATGACTGCACATTTGTAATAGATGAAACGGCAGCTTATGAGCTTACGAGGTTTAAATCGCCATGGCTCACCGGGGAATGCGAATGGACCGCCGGCATGATGCGCAGGGCAGTAGTTCACCTGGCTTTAAAATTAGGCAAACCAGTACTCAGCCTTACCAACCATGACTACAACGATAATGGGCTTAGCGATTTGCTGGTTGAAAAAGGAGATGCGTACGAAATAAATCTCCAGGTTTATTATATGCTGCGCGACAGCATAACAGGCTGGCCCGGGGGCAAACCAAATGCAAGTAGTGCTGAACATCCGGAACGCTCAGTACCTTTTCCAAAACGGGTGCTGATCCTCTCTCCCCACCCCGATGATGACATCATAAGTATGGGTGGTACATTTATGCGTCTGTTTGATCAGCAGCATGAAGTGCATGTTGCTTATCAAACCAGCGGAAACATTGCTGTTACTGATGAATTCGTAACACGCTTTATTGATTTCGCCGTAGGATTCGAAAATATTTTTGGCATCGATAATACCAAGAGCCAGCACATTCTCCAGCATGCTACAAGTTTTCTTCAACAAAAAAAGACAAGTGAAAAAGATTCCTCAGAGATTCGTGCGATAAAAGGTTTGATAAGGCGTTGTGAAGCAAGGGCAACATGCAAGTATGTAGGCCTGAAAGAAAACCAGATCCATTTTATGAACCTGCCCTTTTACGAAACCGGAACCATCGAGAAAAATCCAATGGATGAAGAGGATATTCTACTAACTATGGAGCTTATACGAAAAATTAAACCTCACCAAATTTACTGTGCAGGTGATCTTGCAGATCCGCATGGCACCCATAAAGTTTGCCTTGATATTATCTTCGAAGCTATGAGCAGGATAAAAGCTGCAGGTGATGAATGGATCCAGGACTGCTGGCTATGGCTCTACAAAGGAGCATGGCAGGAATGGGATATAAGTGAAATTGAGATGGCAATCCCAATGAGCCCCGACCAGGTGATCAAAAAACGTTACGGCATTTTTATTCACCAATCCCAAAAAGACAGTGTGCCTTTCCAGGGTAGCGATACCCGTGAGTTCTGGCAACGGGCAGAAGAACGCAATGCAAATACAGCCAAACTTTATGCACAATTAGGGCTTACGCAGTATGCAGCGATGGAAGCATTTGTAAGACAGCATTATTGAGCGGGCAGTGGGCAGTGGGCAGTGGCAGTGGCAGTGGCAGTGGGCAGTGAGCAGTGACAGTGGGCAGTGGCAGTTGAATGGCCACTGCCTACTGCCACTGCCCACTGTCACTGCCTACTTTCCTCATGGTTTCTTTTCTTCTACCTCTAATGTACCCGCGTTACCAGAGAACATCTTTTTTCTTAAATCCTGATCGTGCCTGTATATATCATCCCTGAAATTTAAAAGACCATTTTCGTCTACCCATGCTGTATAATATGTAATAAAAACCGGGATAGGATTTTTCAACTTCACAAATCTTTCTTTTTCCAGGAACATGGCTTCCTGTACTTTTCCTGCATCCCATGATGCCTCATCTTTGAGCAGGTAATTCGCCATTTTTACCGGATCGCTGAGACGGATACAACCATGGCTGAAAGCACGTTTGTCTTTACTGAACAAGGATTTTGAAGGTGTATCGTGAAAGTAGATATCAAAACTGTTCGGAAATAGAAATTTCACCCTTCCAAGTGCATTCTTTTCACCCGGGAGCTGCCGCACAACTGGCAGGCCATTCCGCTCTCCTGTAATTTCCATATTCTGGTCGCTTATATAATTTGCATTTCTCGCAATGGCCGGTACAATTTCCTTGCGCACAATATTTTCCGGTACATTCCAGTAAGGGCTGAATACTACCTGGTTTAAAATACCTGTAAACATCATAGTATTATGCCCTTCTTTTCCCACAACTACAGCCATATCAAAAGCTTTGCTTTTCCC
>JBKJPO010000459.1:0-3031 GCA_046595095.1 Chitinophagaceae bacterium | reverse complement strand
AAACTAAGCATGGATTTTAAAAACTTTTTAAAAAATATATATGTCAGGAAATCAGCCTTATAGTTTCTTTCAGAGTGTTGAAAGAAGCTTTGATAAAGCAGCGCAATTCACAGCATGGGATCTGGGGATACTCGACCAGATAAAACAATGTAACAGTGTTTACCAGATGAGATTTCCCATTAAGAGGGAAGATGGAAGTATAGAAGTGATCGAAGCTTACCGTGTTCAACACTCGCATCATAAAACCCCTTGCAAGGGTGGTATCCGTTTTAGCAACGAGGTTAACCAGGATGAAGTAATGGCACTCGCGGCATTAATGACATATAAATGCGCGATAGTGAATGTGCCGTTTGGCGGTGGGAAGGGTGGTATCAAGATCGATCCTAAAACTTATTCAGTATACGAATTGGAAAAGATTACCAGGCGCTATACCGCTGAACTTATCAAGAAAAATTTTATTGGTCCGGGTACGGATGTACCTGCTCCTGATTATGGAACCGGTGCCAGGGAAATGGCATGGATACTGGATACATATGTAGCCATGCATCCGGGTGAGATCGATGCAGCAGGTTGTGTTACGGGTAAGCCTGTATCACAAGGAGGTGTAAGAGGTAGAACTGAAGCAACCGGGCTTGGCGTGTTTTATGGTCTCCGTGAATTATGCAATATGAAGGAAGTGATGGATAAACTTAACTTTGAAATAGGGGTATTTGGAAAGCGTGTAGTAATCCAGGGACTTGGAAATGTGGGATACCATTCTGCATATTTCTTTCAGCAGGCAGGCGCAAAGATAGTAGGGCTGGCAGAGTATGAAGGTGCGATTTATAATAACGATGGGCTGGATCTTGATGCTGTAGTAACACATAGGAAGGACACAGGATCTATATTGAATTTTAGTGGGGCAACCAATTTCGAAAAAACAGGTGATGCCCTGGAGATGGATTGCGATATCCTGATTCCTGCTGCCCTGGAGAATGTGATCAATAAGGAAAATGCGCCAAGGGTAAAAGCGAAGATCGTCGGGGAAGCAGCCAACGGCCCGCTAACTCCCGATGCGGATGAAATACTCGGACAAAAAGGAGTGATCGTAGTTCCCGACATGTACCTCAATGCAGGTGGTGTAACCGTAAGTTATTTTGAATGGCTGAAAAACCTTAGCCATGTACGTTATGGTCGTATGGAAAAACGTTTTACAGAAAATATGAACAATCATATTCTCCAACAGATAGAAGGCCTTACCGGTAAAACAGTTGTCGCAACGGAGAGGGAGTTCATCCTTCATGGAGCCGATGAAGTTGACCTGGTAAGAAGTGGGCTGGAAGAAACGATGATTACGGCAACACGTGAGATTATGGATATCTGGCATGCAAACCCGAAAATTCCGGATATGCGTACAGCAGCTTATATCTGTGCTATTAATAAAGTAGCAACGAGTTACGCGGAATTAGGAATATTTCCTTAGAAGATTTTTTTCTCTGAACTGTGATTTATGCTATCAGTATGATTGTGATGGATTCAAATTAAAATGCAAATAATTCCTTCATCACATGAAATTAAATTAATCACAGTTCAGGCAAGTACCTTTTCATATTAATCATAATATCACCCAAATCATAGTTAAAAAAAATCACCAAGCCGGGAAATCATCAATCTCAAAAAAATCGTCACCCTTCTTTTCAAACCCAAAACAATAACTTCCATTAGTAATAACAAGGAACGGCACAGGCACGCTGCTATGATAAAGTAAGGTTTGTTCCATGACTTTTACGTCCAGGGTTACACGCATTTCTTTACACTCGATAATCATCCAGGGATGAGTTAGCTTATCGTAAATCAGGATGTCGCAACGTTTCCGCAATGCGCCCAGTTTGATTTCTTTTTCTACAGCAAAAAGTTTTGCAGGGTATTTTTTTTCAATCAATAAATACCTTATTATATTTTGCCTTACCCATTCTTCCGGTGTGAGGGCAACCCAACGCTTTCGTATACTATCGAAGATCATTTCAACATCGTCTTCTTTCCTGATTTTGAACGGGTATTTTGAAAAGGTTATTTTTATCATTTAAGAAGCGGGAATATTATTTGTATTTTTATCGATGGCTCATTCAAAATTACCTTAAAACAATTTGTTGATGAAAACAAAAGATGAGATCGTTAAGAACTGGTTACCGAGATACACAGGCGAGAAATTAGAAAATTTTGGGCAATATATTTTGTTAACCAACTTCAGTAATTACGTGAGCATGTTTGCCCTTGAGTATGATGTTAAGATCGCTGGAATAGATAAACCGATGCAATGTGCAACTGCAGATAATATCACCATTATTAACTTCGGAATGGGTAGTCCAACTGCCGCTACTGTTATGGACCTTTTATCTGCGATAAAGCCTAAAGCTGTTTTATTCCTGGGTAAATGTGGTGGCTTGAAAAAGCGAAACAAAATTGGGGATATGATTCTGCCAATAGCAGCTATCCGTGGAGAGGGTACCTCGAATGATTATTTTCCACCCGAAGTTCCGGCATTGCCGGCTTTTGCTTTGCAAAAAGCAATTTCCACAACTATCCGGGAGGCTTCATATGATTACTGGACCGGTACAGTTTATACCACTAACAGAAGGGTGTGGGAGCATGATGATATTTTCAAAGCCTACCTGCAAAGCATACGCGCTTATGCAGTTGATATGGAAACGGCAACTATTTTTACTGTTGGTTTTTTCAACCAAATCCCTACCGGCGCCTTACTGCTGGTAAGTGATTCACCCATGGTACCTGAAGGTGTAAAAACTGAGGCAAGTGATGTTTCTGTAACCGCACAATTCGTGGAGCGGCATTTAAGGATCGGTATCGATTCATTAAAACAATTAATGAATAACGGGCTCACGGTTCGTCATCTTAAGTTCTAAGTCGTTTAAGGCGTTTAAATCGTTTGAGACATTTGAGGCAGTACTATAAAGTTCTCACCCATATCCAATCACAAACGACTCTTAACCCAACAACCTCTTGAACCTCTTAAACCTCTTAAACCTCTTGA
>JBKJPO010000442.1:0-18855 GCA_046595095.1 Chitinophagaceae bacterium | reverse complement strand
GGTCCTCGTGACCCCGGGTTTCACCCGGGGCTATTCATATTAAAGCCCTTCGGGCTGTCCACTCTTAATTGTCCCCATTTGAAAGCATTTCCAGGTTGTGCCGCAATCACATAGCGTACCCCGGGTTTCACCCGGAGTAATCATGTTCAGGCCCTTCGGGCGTTACGGAACTTGAAAACCTAAAAAAAAAATTAGACCATCCGGCGGAAGTATTGATTAGTGTAATTTTACAAAATGAAAATCGTTCTTGCACAGCAGAATTATCACATTGGGAATTTCGAAGAAAATACAAAAAAAATTATCAAAGCGATCAATGAAGCAAAGCTTCTCGGTGCGGAGCTGGTTGTTTTTTCTGAGATGAGTATTTGTGGATATCCGGCGCGTGATTTTGTTTATTTCAATGATTTTATAAACAAGTGCAATGCAGCAATAGACGAAATAAAGCAGCATGCAGATACCATTGGAGTTTTTGTTGGTGCACCTTCGAGAAATCCTGAAATAAAGGGTAAAGATCTTTTCAATTCCGCGTTCCTGCTTTATGAAAAAGAAGTGAAAGCAGTGGTTAATAAAACCTGTCTGCCCACCTATGATATTTTTGATGAATACCGTTATTTCGAACCTGCGTATTCATGGAATATTGTGGAGTTTAAAGGTAAAAGACTTGCTGTTACCATTTGTGAAGATATCTGGAACCTGGGCGATAATCCTTTATATAGAATTTGCCCAATGGATTTACTCATGGAACAGGAGCCGGATCTGATGATTAATCTCTCAGCTTCACCGTTTGATTATACACATGAAGAAGACAGGAAGGCTACTATAAAATCTAATGTACTCAAATACAAATTACCGCTGATTTATTGCAATGCCGTTGGAAGCCACACGGAAGTAGTTTTTGATGGTTTGTCACTTGTCTTTGATAAATTAGGAAATCTATGCAAACAATTACCTCGTTTTGAAGAAGGAATGGAAATAGTTGAAGTAAATGATGATGGCTCCATCAACTCCGATATTCTTGAAGCTGTTGATAGGATGCCCGACCTTGAATTGACGCCCGAACGGCTTGAGCCTTCGCTCCATATCAATCATGTTTATCAGGCTTTACTGTTAGGCATACGCGATTATTTTAGAAAGATGGGTTTTACTAAAGCAATCCTTGGAAGCAGCGGCGGTGTGGACAGCGCCGTTACCCTGGCCATAGCATGCGAGGCATTAGGAAAAGAGAATGTGCGGGCAGTGTTAATGCCTTCACCCTACTCTTCAAGTCACTCTGTGAGTGATGCCGAAAAACTTAGTAAAACACTTGGCAATCCCTACGATATTATTCCAATCATTGATATTTATGATCGATTCCTTCATGATTTGAAACCCGTTTTTAAACACCTGCCTTTTGGCATCGCCGAAGAAAATATTCAGAGCCGGATCCGCGGTAATCTATTGATGGCAATCGCTAATAAATTTGGCTATATTTTATTAAATACCTCGAACAAAAGTGAATTGGCTTGCGGGTACGGTACACTTTATGGCGATATGGCCGGGGGACTTGGTGTATTGGGCGATTGTTATAAGTTACAAATTTATGAATTAGCGAAATTCATTAACCGCGAGCGGGAGATCATCCCAAAACACATCATACAGAAAGCGCCGAGTGCTGAGTTGCGCCACAATCAGAAAGATAGCGATAGCCTGCCAGAGTATATTATTCTCGACCATATCCTGTACCAGTATATTGAAAGAATGCAAGGCCCGGGAGAAATTAAAGCAATGGGAATGGATGCAGCGACTGTAGACAAGGTCTTGAAGTTGGTTAATGTAAATGAGTATAAACGCAATCAATTTTGCCCGATCATAAGAGTGTCTCCTAAAGCATTTGGTGTGGGAAGAAGGGTTCCCATCGTTGGCAAATATTTGAGTTAGAAGGAATACACTTATTCAGAGGTAAAGAAGAGAGACAATTTTTAAGCAGCCTTTAAATAATAAAACTTTCTTCTACACAGCAGCTCCGCCTATCTTCATTTGGCCTCACCTTTTCGTTAAATAATATGTTATTCGCTAAAGCTTTAATGTCTCTAAGATGTCCATTAGTATTCGCTGGCAGCATTTTTGTAACTTCGTCCCTATTATCTTAATAATCAAAGAAATATGCTACAAACCGCAGATGACATCCGGTTGTTGAATGAGAAGATCGGCCATTCAGCAACTTTTATAGATAAACTTCATGCCGAACTCGGCAAAATTATAGTTGGTCAACACCACATGATCGAGAGGTTATTGATTGGCATGCTAAGTAATGGCCACATTTTACTGGAAGGCGTTCCTGGCCTCGCTAAGACGCTTGCCATTAAATCCCTGGCGCAGACAATAAATGCACAGTTTAGCAGGATTCAATTTACACCTGACCTTTTGCCCGCTGATGTTACAGGAACGATGATTTATAATCAGCAAAAGAATGAATTCGTGGTTAGGAAGGGGCCAATATTTGCAAATTTTATTCTTGCAGATGAGATCAACAGGGCCCCGGCAAAAGTTCAAAGCGCACTCCTCGAAGCGATGCAGGAACGCCAGGTGACTATTGGAAATAATACTTATAAACTTGATGAACCCTTTCTTGTGCTGGCCACACAAAACCCTATTGAGCAAGAAGGAACTTATCCATTACCTGAAGCCCAGGTCGACAGGTTTATGCTTAAAGTAGTAATTGATTACCCGAGCAAATCAGAAGAGCAGGCTATCATCAGGCAGAATGTAATGGGGCTTACTCAGCCAATGATAAATCCTGTTGTTTCTGTTTCTGAAATTCTTAACGCAAGAGAATTGGTGCGCCAGGTGTACATGGATGAAAAAGTTGAGAATTATATTATCGATATCGTATTTGCAACCAGGAATCCGGCAGCATACAATATTCCGAAACTTCAGCCACTTATAAGTTTTGGTGGATCACCACGTGCAAGTATCAACCTTGCTCTTGCGGCTAAAGCATATGCTTACCTGAATAAGCGGGGCTACGTAATTCCGGAGGATGTCCGGAATATTTGTAAGGATGTTTTGCGTCACAGGATTGGTCTTACTTATGAAGCAGAGGCTGAAAGCGTAAATGTAGAAATGATCATCAGCGAAATACTTAAGGTGGTGAATGTTCCTTGAGAGGTTTAAGACATTTAAAGCATTTAAGTCGTTTAAGAGGTTTAAGTCGTTTAAGAGGTTTAAGAATCCGATTGGACGAAGACGATGTTTCATAATTTACAGAATGACTTACACACCTTACACGCATTAAACGCATTATGCGTCTTAAACGCTTTAAACCTCTTAAACGACTTAAATGACTTAAACGTTTTAAACTTATAACTTGTTATCAACTGCTGAAATATTAAAAAAAGTTAAAGAGCTTGAGATAATCAGCAAGCGACTTACTACCCATATGTTTACCGGGGAGTATCATTCTGCATTCAAGGGAAAGGGTATGCGATTTAGGGAAGTGCGCGAATATTATCATGGAGATGATGTTCGATTCATTGATTGGAATACCAGTGCAAGGTATGCGCATCCGTTTACGAAGGTATTTGAAGAGGAACGGGAACTCACGGTCTTATTGCTTGTTGACATAAGCGCGAGTTCACTTTTTGGAACAGTTCACCAGCGTAAGAGAGACCTGGTTACTGAGATGGGCGCTGTACTTACTTTTTCTGCGATAAATAATAATGATAAAGTAGGCGTAGTATTTTTTAGCGATAAAATTGAAATGTTTATTCCACCCAAAAAAGGGAAAGAACACGCACTTTATATCGTTCGGGAACTACTAACGGCAGAGCCTAAGGGTAAAAGTACCAACATCAAAGAGGTTTTAAAATATTTCAATCGTGCAGCTAAGCAAAAGGGAATTGCATTTATTATGAGCGATTTCATGGACGAAGGTTATGATGATGATCTGCGTGTGATTGGTAAAAAGCATGAGCTCATCGGGGTTAAAGTTTATGATAAAATGGACATGAGTCTACCTTCGGTGGGGCTATTACAGGTTGAGGACCTGGAGACAGGAAAGACGCAATGGATTGATACAGGTAATGAAATGGTTCAATATAATTACCAGCAAAATTTTCTTGAAGAAAGCGAACGCTGTAAAAATATTTTCAAAAAAGCAGGGGCTGATCTCTTACATATAAGAACAGATGAGGATTATGTGAAGATCCTGCAGGAATTTTTCATTAAAAGGAGTTAAGTGAATTTTATATTTAAGGAGATAGCTGCCGGGCTCAGGGTTTTTCCTGTAATAGGATTAATAATATTGGTATGCCCACTGTTTGCATATTCCCAGGCGCCTTCACTAAAAACCGGCACGGATAAGAATTTAATTTTAATCGGTGAGCATTTTACCTTGAGCATACAGGCAAGTTTCCCGCAAGACGGATTCAGCATAACGATGGCAAATGTTCCGGATAGCTTTGATCATTTTGAAGTGGTTGAGCGAAAGAAAATCGACACGAGTTTTAACAATGGTATGATCACCTGTACGCAGAATATTATACTTACAAGTTTTGATTCCGGAAGGCATAGCATTCCACCATTGCCAATAAATTTTGACCCATACCGGGATGATACAACTTTCAACGTATACACAGATTCGATACCAATGCAAATCAGTTATTCGCCTGCGGATACTGTAAAAACATTCCATGACATAAAGCCAATAATCGGTGTGAAAGATGAAATACCGCTTTGGATCTGGATAGCTGGCGGTGCATTATTAATCTTGTTGATTATTATTACCTGGTATTTGTTAACACGTAAGAAGAAAGTAAAACCCGCGGTAATTTTTGACTCAAAACTTACACCGTACAATGAAGCTATGGAATCCCTCGAAAAATTAAAGGCTTTGTCATTGCCCGAAAAAGGAGAACTGAAACAATTTCATTCCGCACTTTCTTCGATCTTCAAAAGGTATGCTTCGAGGAAACAGAAGGTTAATCTTTCAGGTGTAACAACAAGTGAACTTTTAGTGAAACTTGATGCTACAACACTCGAACAGAATAAATTTACTGCGCTTGCAAATGCATTGAGGGTAGGTGATGCTGCGAAATTTGCAAAATATATACCGGCTCCGGAACAAAATGAGTTATGTTTTTCAGTAGTAAAAAATACAATCACAGAAATGAATCGTGAAACTAAAATTGCCAGTGCGTGATACTTGAATATTTCCAGGACATAATTTTTGCCCGGCCTGAAATTTTATATGGGCTGTTGATCATACCTGTTCTTTTGCTCTGGTATATATTTAATATTAACAAGCGGGAAGGCCGCATGAAAGTTTCAACAATTAAAGGCCTAAAGCGAAGCGCTTCTTTTAAAACTTATTTCAGACACCTCCCCTTCATATTCAGGCTCATTGCCATAGCCGGAATTATAGTCGCAATCGCAAGACCTCAAACAAGGAATGATGAGCAACAAGCTGAAGGAGAAGGTATCGATATCGTATTATGTCTCGACGTTAGTGGAAGTATGATGGCTCAGGATCTAACTCCCAACAGGCTTGAAGCTGCAAAAGCTGTTGCAATTGATTTTATCAGCAGCCGAAAAGCAGATCGGATAGGCCTTGTAATATTTTCAGGAGAAAGTTTTACGCAATGCCCGATCACTACAGATTATGGCGTTTTAAAACAGCAGGTACAATCAATAAGTAGTGGACTACTGGAGCCGGGTACAGCAATTGGTTCCGGGCTTTCAACAAGTGTAGACAGGTTGAAGAACAGCAAGGCAAAAAGCAGAGTGATCATCCTGCTCACTGATGGCGTCAATAATGGGGGGCTAATCGATCCTATCACTGCAAAAGAGATCGCGAAAGCATTCAGGATAAAAGTGTATACAATTGGAGTTGGTACTGATGGCTATGCACCCGTGCCTGTTAATTCTTCCATGGGTGTTATTTTGGAACAGGAGAAAGTGAATATCGATGAGAAATTACTTAAGGCTATAGCAAATGAAACAGGTGGCAATTATTTCAGGGCAAAGGATAATGAAAGCCTGAAAAACATTTACAGCGAAATTGATAAACTGGAAAAATCTAAAGTTCAAATACTTACTACTTACCGGTTTTCAGAAAAGTTTTTTCCATTTGTCTTAATTGCACTCATCGCCATCTTCATTGAAGTACTTTTAACAACGATGGTCTTCAGGAAATTTCCATAGCATAATCTTCGCTGTTTTAATAATTTATCAACGACACATGCTTGAAGTAATATCCAAAGAATTCAATAATTTACTAAATTTTATTAATCACGATTAAATATGCGTGCTACAGTTTACAAGTCTACAGGAAGTTGGTACGTTGTGAAAACGGAAGAGGGTGAAGTATATAAATCGCGCATCAAAGGAAAGTTCAGGATTGATAAGATCAGCTCCACTAACCCAATAGCTGTTGGGGATATTGTACGCATTGAAATGGAAAACGAGGGTGAGGCCTCGGTTGTGATCTATGAAATTGAAGACAGGCACAATTATATCACCCGGGTTTCACCACACAACAAACATCAGCACCATATTATAGCATCAAATCTTGACCAGTCATTATTATTTGCAACGATACGAGATCCTAAAACATCGCTTGGATTTATTGATAGGTTTCTTATCGCTTCAGAAGCTTATCATGTTCCATCTATAATCGTTTTTAATAAATCTGATTTGTATAAGAAAAAGGACCAGGAATTTTATGACCAGGTCAGGAAAATTTATGAAAGCATTGGCTACAAAGTGCAATCTATGAGTATTGAAACCGGGGAAGGTATAGAAGAAGTCAAAAAGCTGTTACTGGGAAAAGTTACTTTATTAAGCGGGCATTCCGGCGTAGGAAAATCTTCATTCATCAATTCTGTTTTTCCGGAACTGAGTTTAAAAACACAGGACGTAAGTGGGTGGAGTGGGAAAGGTTTGCATACTACAACATTTGCTGAAATGTTTGATCTGCCCGAGGGAGGTAAGATAATTGATACACCAGGTATTCGTGAGTTGGGCCTGATGGATATTACAAAACAAGAGTTATCACATTATTTCAGGGAAATGAGGCCACTTCTCAATGATTGCAAGTTTAATAATTGCATGCATCTGAATGAAAAGGATTGCGCAATTAAACGCGCTGTGGAAGATGGGCGGATACATGAACTGCGTTACTATAGCTATATGAATATCCTGGATACGATTCATGAAAAATCGTGGCCATAAACGCTTTTGCACGATGACAAAACAGCAAAATTAAAATTATTTGCAGTATTACTTTGCGGGATAAAAGGATTTCAACTTAAAAGATCAATATGCTTTTTGCTCAAGGAATTTGGCTATTTCAATTACAGCCTTATTTCCCTTTTTGCGACTCTTAGCATCCTGCGGGAAAATAGAAACACCATTGAAAATATTGTAATGCAATGTGAGCAGTTGAGATTTATATTTGAAATCCCAATCAAGGGTTTCAGCATCATCTACCTGGTTAAGAAAAGTAATATTTAGCTCATCTGCAAGGGTATCGGCGATAAGGTAAAATTTTGTAATGCCGCAATTGTCATCAATCACAGCTTCAGTACCGCCAGAATTGGTTTTTAAATGATAGCACATCAGAGTTGGATTAAAGGATTATAGGATTATGGTATTCGAAAATTGAGTCATTTTGTATGGCAGGATCCAATTTCCGCATTGCTGCTTAAAACATACAGCGTAGAAATCATAAATCCTTTAATAATTTTATAAACCTCCTCTTCACGACTTAAACTTCTTTGCTTTCTTTGCTGCTTTAAGTGCTGCAGGGTCTCCTGACATAAGTTTTTCAGCACCTACATTTTTACCATCACTGGGGCAGCCATATTTTGTTTTACTTCTAAAAATAGAACAGCCTGAAAACAGCATTAAGCAAGCAAAGCCAATTAGTATTTTTTTCATTATTTAAAGATAAAGCAATCCTGTTCAAGGCTCAGGGGCCAATTTAATCATCCACCCCAGGCTCTTTAAACCATGACGAATACATTACATAATTGGTTGCAATCCGATCTATCTCACCTCTGATCATTCCAGGTGGGGTATCTTTTATTTTTTTTGCTGGTACTCCGGCATAAATACTTCCAGGTTCTACAATCGTATTTTCTAATACTACTGCACCTGCTGCAATGATGCTATGCCTTCCGATTTGTGCATGGTCCATTACAATTGCACCCATCCCAATCAATACGTCGTCGTCTATAACGCATCCATGTACGATCGCATTGTGTCCGATGCTCACATTATTTCCAATGTGGGTTCCTGCCTTTTCGAATGTGCAATGGATGATCGCTCCATCCTGCACGTTGACCTTGTTACCCATACGAATGATGTTGACATCGCCCCGAATAACTGCATTAAACCATACACTGCAATTTTCGCCCATCACAACATCGCCTACTATCGTAGCATTTGGTGCTATGTAACTTCCCACGCCAATTGTGGGACTAATTCCTTTTACAGGGAGGATTGTTGACATATTTAATGTTTTTAGCTTTAAACCTTAGCTACAAATATCTTTATTTCTTTACGACATTTGCTTCTCATGAATTTTGATAAGAAATCGGATCTAACTAATGCCTAAACAAATAATGAGATGGATAATCGTAGTTTGTTCCTCAGGTATCTTGGCCAAACGTCCCTCGAACCGCTTGCATTGGAAATAGTAAAAGCTGAGGGTGCGAAATTATGGGATGCAGATGGCCGGGAATTTATTGACCTGATTGGAGGAATAAGTGTATGTAATGTTGGGCACAGACATCCAAAGATATTAGAGGCAGTGTATAAACAGTTGGATGCATACCTCCACATAATGGTTTATGGCGAGTTGATTCAATCACCGCAGGTAAAATTTGCAAAACTCCTGGTTGAAAATTTGCCACCCTCACTCAACAATGTTTTCTTTACGGCATCTGGTTCCGAAGCAACCGAGGGAGCAATGAAACTTGCAAAACGTTCTACTGGGAGAACTGGAATTGTTGCATTCAATAATTCCTATCATGGAAGTACCCAGGGTTCATTGAGTTTAATCGGAGATGAATATTGGAGAAATGCTTTCAGGCCCTTGCTTCCCGGAGTTAGTCATTTACAGTATAATTCATTAGGATCCCTGGAGCAGATCACGATTAATACGGCTTGTGTAGTAGCCGAAACGATACAGGCGGAAGCAGGAGTGCTGGTACCGCAGCATGACTGGTTGAAGGCATTAGCCGAAAGATGCCGGGAAACCGGGGCTTTGCTCGTGCTTGATGAAATTCAATCTGGCTTTGGCAGAAACGGAACGCTTTGGGCTTTCGAACAATTTGAGGTGATTCCTGATATTCTTTTATTGGGTAAAGCTCTTGGCGGAGGTATGCCATTAGGTGCATTCATCGCTGATAAAAAGCTGATGAACAATCTCACAGAAAATCCTGTGCTGGGGCATATAAACACTTTTGGCGGGCACCCGGTAAGTTGTGCAGCAGGAATGGCTGCATTAAATGCATTGGTGGAAGAAAATATAATAAACGAAGTTTTTATTAAGGAAAAATTATTTTTAGCAAGCCTAATTCATTCGAAAATAAAATCAGTAAGAAGCAGGGGCTTAATGATAGCAGTGGAACTGGAAGATCACTCAACGATAAAAAAGCTCATTGGATTATTGATGGCGAAAGGTGTATTTACAGATTGGTTTTTATTTGCCCCGAATTGTTTCAGGATCGTTCCACCATTGAATATCAGCGACGAAGAGATTAGCCTGGCTTGTGCTAAAATCAGGGTATGTTTGGATGAAATATGATTTTTAAATATGAAATATGCATTATGAAATCTTTTAGAATGATGGATTCTTAACAATTCAACATTTCATAATTAATATTTCATATTTCATATTTATTCACTTACTTTGTACTTCAAAGTGCTTTTATGACCGACACAAGACAATCGCTACAGGCTATACAGGACATTCGAAAGATCATGGAACGCAGTACAAGGTTTATAAGCCTTAGTGGACTAAGCGGTATTGCGGCTGGCTGTTGTGCTCTTGCGGGTGCATGGATAGCCTGGGGCAAGATCAATTGCTGGCAGTATGGCAATTGCAGTTTTGGCAGGATCTCAAAAGACGACAGCAGGGGATTGATAACCGATTTATTCCTGGTGGCGCTGGGCACTTTTATTGCTGCGTTTGCTACATCTTTTCTTTTCACATACATGCGTAGCCGAAAAAGTGGTATGCCAATTTGGGGAGCAACAACGCTGCGGCTTTTCTGGAATATGGCTATCCCGCTTACTGTGGGCGCAGCATTTATGTTGAAGATTGTGGCTTTGGAACAGTATGAACTAATAGCACCCGGCTGCCTGCTTTTTTATGGGCTTGCACTTGTAAATGCAAGTAAATACACTCTTGGAGAAGTGCGATATCTCGGATATGGACAACTTGTACTTGGAGTTATCAACTTATGGATGGTTGGTTATGGTCTTTACTTTTGGGCAGCGGGTTTTGGAGTTTTACATATTGTTTATGGAGCAATAATGTGGTGGAGATATGAGCGGGGGACAAAAGTTCAAGAGGTTTAAGAGGTTTAAGGGGTTTAAGAGGTTTAAGGGGTTTAAGGCGTTTAAGAGGTTTCATTAAAAAATGAAATGCTATCTCAGCGAGCCGACACTCAAACCCCTTGAACCACTTGAACCTCTTGAACCTCTTGAACGTTTTAAACGGAACTTAATTGACAAAGAACTCAATAGATAATTTAAATAAAGTTTTTGATAGCCGTGTAAGGCTGGCGATCATGAGTACGCTAATGGTTAATGATAATGTTAACTTTAATGACCTGAAGGAGTATACAGGAGTTACCGATGGTAATCTTGCATCGCATTTAAAGAACCTTGAAGAACATGCCTACATCAAAGTGAATAAGGGATTTATCGGGAGAAAAACTAACACAAGTTATGTTGTAACTAAGTCGGGAGAAAAGGCTTTCAAATCGCATCTGGATGCTCTTGAAGTGATGATTAGGGCGATGAAATAATGGTTAAGTATGAATGGGTGATTTTAAAGTAGTTTATTGGGATTGATGAATATGCATTTGATGTCGGGCAGTTTAATTATGGTATGAGTGCTGTTGATTTTTTTTTATAGTTTCACTTTGAAAATCAAAGTACTTTTTATTATTAAAAATTATTTTCTATGTATAAATTCCTGGTAATAATTCGCTCTGGGGTGCTAGTGTATCTCACACATAAGATGGCGCTCCCGATATTGAAAATTTTTCGGAATGAACCCAGTTTCCCCTATTCATCGGAGGAGCTGAAATCATTCCCCGAAAAAACTTTGGGCTACCAATTGATAATGATGCTGGAAGAAAAAAAACTTGACCTGCTTCCATATTATGCCAGGCACGACATCAAGCATATACTACTTGAATATGATACAACAGGTGAGGGCGAAGTTTGCCTGCAATGTTTTATGCTTGGTAACAGGCACATTTCTTTTCCGGTGATTTCAACAGTATTGTATGGTATTAGCACTATGCCCGAACATTGGGGTTCATTCAAAAAAGCATTTCAACGCGGAAGGGTATGCGAAAATATCTCAGCATGGAGATGGTTTGAGCTTATGCATGAACCCATACACAATCTGCGGCAGAAGGTGCTTACACGGTTTTCACAATAATATTTTTCATCATAAAAATTACAAACATGAATACCCGGATTTTAAAACCTGGTCCAAGACCCGTTATAGGATTGCTCCTTACATTACCAACAGCATATTTCATTTTGATTTCGCTATTTAAATATGCGTTTGGATGGCCGGCCTTATTTGACACAGCTCAACCATTGCTTGAATCCTGGGGTATTCAGGATTCGCCCGGCTGGAACATAAACCTGCTGATCCTTTTTGGACCATTGGTAGCTTTCTTTTTGAACCTTAGTCGAATACTATCTATCAGCCGGACTGTAAGCAAAACAGACGTGCAGGTGCATCTCAACATTCGAAAATATTCAGGCTCATGGGTGGTTGTTGCAATAAGTGCGTTATGTCTTTTAGCAATCTTCGCCTATGGGTTTGGCGAGAACTGCAACTGTTGATATTGTTTAATTCGGCAAAAAAAACTAGTTCATGAGCTTTATAATGCGACTCTTATTATCATTCCTGTTTGCTTTTAATGGCATTGTGCTTTGCCTGAAAAGGGAAAGGAATTTCATAGTGCAGGCAATAATTGCCATGTCTGTAGTAATCATGGGTTTTTATTTTCAGCTTACATTTTTGGAATGGGGAATCCTGCTCCTTTGTTTTGGTATGGTACTTTGTCTCGAGATGATTAATAGTGCAATCGAGCAACTTTGCAATATCGTGCACAAGGATTTTCATCCCGGAGTGGGAAAGATCAAAGACATTTCTGCAGGCGCAGTACTTTTATCTACTATAATAAGCATCATCATCGGCTGCATCATTTTTATTCCAAAACTATTTTTCACATGAATGTAAATATGCATTTAAAATATTACCCTGTTTTGTTTCCTGCAATCGGGTTTACAGCACTCTTACTGCTTACAAGGAGCATATACTCAGGCCAGTTCATGTATTTTTTTTTAGGGTGGAATATTTTTCTTGCCTGCGTCCCGCTTCTGCTCAGCCAATTTCTAAACAAAAAAGGATTAAGGCCATTTTCTCAATGGTTATTCTTTGCAGGATGGTTATTGTTTTTCCCAAATGCATTGTACATAGTTACTGATCTTGTTCATTTGGATGGCCGGTACCCGGTACCGCTTTGGTTCGACATCATACTTGTATTTTCAGCTGCTGCCAATGGGTTGCTTGCTGCATACCTTTCACTTTGGGAAACCGAAAAATTTTTGCGGAATAAATTCAGAACCGTGCAGGTCAGGGGAATTTTATTATTCTGTTTATTTGCCGGTTCTTTTGGTGTATACCTTGGAAGGTACCTAAGGTGGAACAGCTGGGATATTTTAACTGATCCGTTTTCGTTGTTATCGGGAATATTCCTAATGATAATTCACCCTCATGAATATCGGCAAACATGGGGCGTTACCGGACTGCTCACTCTTTTTTTTACAGCGATCTATTTCACTATTCAAAATCTACGGCAAATGTCACAAAGCAGCAATACCTAGTATTAAAGAAGCGGTTTCATCATATCATTTCCTTATGCAAACGAAAAAGCGTAAAGCCATCATAGCCTCACGCTTTTATATTAAATTAAATAACAAGATTAAAAATCCAGTCCCAAACTCAAATACCAGATAGGCTTTCCTTTGAAAATTCCATTCATCTGCCAACCAGCATCTACCTTAAGAAAATATCCTAATAATGTACTTCTCGCACCAAAACCATAGCCTCCTACAAACGGACCGATACCACCATTCTTAATCTGAACAGTTACGGGATTATTCAGGTCGTCGGAAGGGTAGGTTGTTGTAGGGCGTTTGATTTTATCATACTTACCGTTCCATGCAGTTCCCAGGTCAATGAATTGTGTGAGCTGGAAATTTCTAAGGAATGCATTATTTATTGGGCGGCTAAACAAAGTTGCAAATACCGGAAGTCTGAATTCGCTGTTGAGCACCATCGCATTGTTTCCATTCGCAACATTTTGAATAAACCCACGCAAATTCACAGCAAGTGATTGGAATGCGTAATTCTGGTCCGGATCAGGAGTATTTGCCGGGTTAAAATAACGATACTTTACAGCTCCGGTGTTTTGGTCAACTTTCTGATTGTCGCCAAACATTAACCAGTTATCGATACCACCGAGGTAATAAATCAATTTCTGATTTCCAAAACTGAAATCAGCAGCAGCTCTTCCCGCCCAGATAAAATTCCGGTAAATGGGATGATAGTACCTTCCATCAAAGCCAAGGTTGAATGTATTTCTGCCTTGATCAGCAGCAAGTTTACTCACCTGGGCATTAAAATCGAAAAATATTTTATAGCGTAAGCCATCCCAGATATTTTGCGCAGGGTTTAAAGTATTATCATAAACGAATTCAATATGTGCAAGTGCATATGTTTTTTTCATATCCTCTAAAGAAGCGGAGATGGGATCAATTGTTTTAACAAGTACCCGATCCGTTCGGGCACCAATATTCAACCGCAGGCTTTTCACTACATCAAATGGATAACTAATACTTCCCTGGTATAGATTTGAAAAAAGTTTTGCAGGAAATAGCAATGACTGCCCCGGAGTTCCAACTTCTGCTTGTGCCTCCTGCACATTCCTGTAAAATGTAAAACCCCAATCGATTCTTTTACGCAGATTCTGGAACTGGAAAAGCCAGTCATTATCTTTAAGGTTGGTTGAAAGGCGAAATCCACCGGTGAATTTAAGATCTTCCATCAGGTCTGATGTCCCTACCCTAACTATTCCATTCAATGGTGTACTGCTGGATAAAGTGATGGGTCCTGAACCTCCTGTATAAATTTGATATCGTGTTGCAAGAACTGAATTATTAAATCCGCTCACAACATAATCTGTGGCATATTTTGGTGGCTTATATTCGTATAGCTTAGACTGTCCCAACACTGTTTCTTCAAAGGGATCCGTTGCAACAATCACCTGGCCAATCTTCGCCGAATCTTTTGGTTCATTTCCAAATTCGTTTTGAAAAACATCTTCCTTTTTGGTTGTATCTCCTGTAGCCTGTTCATCAAGAAGCGCACCGCTTGCCTGCCTTTCCAGTTGCATCAATCTCTTCATGTATGCTGTAGGTTTAGAACCGACATTTCTTCGTGTTAAAGCATTTGCATCAATCTTCAATTTATACAGGATTTTGTCATCGCTCTGTCGAGTCACTTCACTCACCTGGTTGTTCTCGCCGGCAACGCGGGTTTCGCGGAGACTGCTGGCATAGTTGGTAAGCGGAAAAGAGTAAGCCGAATCTTTTGAAACCGCTACAACTGCTACCGAATCAACATCATCTTTTTTGTAAACACGTAAAGTAGAATCTACTTCCCTGGCCGTTGGATTGCGAAGAATTTCATCAGCAATAAGTACGAGCGTATCAAGCCCTTCACTTTCTGTTGTGAAGAAACCGGCGTACCTGTTACCGATACCATTCTCATCATTTACAAAGGTGAAATGGTTGGTGTTATATTGGGATGGTAATCTGCCGTTTCCGAATTTGAGATTAGTGAGCTGGGTGATCTGGTTGAGCACAGCCTTATCACTAAAGTTTTGTACAAGAAAAATATTATATCGATTGTTGGGCAACACCGTATCCGCCGAACGTGCATTTGCCGATGGCCTGTTGCTTGAAAAGATGATCCCATTCTTTCCCGGGAAAACCACATATGCCGGGTCCAGGTCATCATAAATATCATTGGTTACCTGTAAAACTTTTTCATTTTCAATATCATAAGTATAGATATCTGAATGCCCGTTTTTTACAGCACTAAACAATAAAGTTTTGGTGTCTACCATGTATTTTATATCCTGGATGAGTTGGAAATGCTCGGTAAGATCCCGCTGAAGAGGTTTAATATTTGTTACAACATCGTAAATGTTGAGTTTTATTTTCCCTTCAAATCCATAAGCTACCGCAAGTCTTGTGCCTTTAGGATCCCATGCCATCAGCGGCATTGTAGGATCAATATCGTTGAGGTTGCTCTTTGCACCGATTTTAATCAGGGTTTTGTATTTATCCTCAGTATTGAGCAATACGCGGTATTGGCCCCGTTTATATTCTACAACTGCAAATGAGCCATCGCGTTTATTAGGGTTTACATTAAAGCGGAAATAATCTTTTGTCTTGCTCACAATTTCACTGGCAATTTCGGAGCCTTTGGGATAATTTTTTCTTCTTGTTACATCCTCCTGGTACTTGGTATCCTGGTATTCCATAAACTCCGCGAGCAAGTTCTTAAATTTCTTTTTAGCCACCTGCATGCATGCCCTGTTTAGATTCTTGTAAACCCTTGCGAGATAAAGCAGGTAGGTTACATTTTCTCTTTTATATTTTTCTTCAATATAATACCAGAAAGCATGTCCGGCAAGCAAGGGTTTATCAAAAGCAAATTGGTAAAAATTCTTGTATTTGCCACTCAGGATCTCGCTTTTAAGGTCATCATCAAGCGTGGTATTCCAGTTGCTCGCAGCATACGAAACATATCCATCCGTAAGCCATTGAGGCAGATCAAGCAAAGTTTGATTACTGGCGAATTCACCAAGATCATCGCCAAAAAGCAAGTTCTGGGTAAGAATCCTGGCAATACCTTCACGAACTTGTCTACGGAGATCATTGTGGTCGCCATTGAAATAAACGATCATCTTATTATTTACGAGTTTGGTTACCCCACCCGTATTTTGCCAATCGATCCCGATCCCGATATTGCTCTGTTGAAGATCAATGAAACTATTATAGATAACTATATTTGCCCTTCGCTGAAGGCTGTACTCGACAAAAGCCTCAATTTCAGAAAGGTCTTTTTCCGCGATTTGGGCCACATATTTAGCCAGCTCCTGGCCATCCTGGTTGAAATAAGCATTGAAATTTTTACTCTGGTAATATTGCCATTTCAGCTTTTTGAATTGAAGCCTGTTCTTTCCATATTCTACAGAACTCACCTGTGCAATTAGCCCGGTAACGACTAAATAAAGTGAAAGATTGAGAACCAGGAATATTTTCAAAAATCGTTTCTGAGATAGTCGCATGCGGATTTCATTGATTTATGCATTAAAATTAATTGTTTCACGGTAATCGGTGAAATGTTTTAATTGCCTGGCGTGGATTAGGATGCAGGAGGCAATAATTTAACACAATGCAGGGGAAACTGAGCTCACAAATTTGAAATTTGAAATCTTTCCTCATATTCAGCATAATTTCATTGTTCATATTTCATATTTCGGAACCATGCTCAGCATTAAAAAATTCACTTTTAGCCCTATACAGGAAAATACGTACGTACTCTACAATGAAAAATTGCAGGGAATCATTATTGACCCGGGATGTTATTTTGATGAAGAACGCGAGCAGTTAAAACTTTTTATTGAACAAAATAAGATTGAACTGGTACTCCTTTTGAATACACATTGCCATCTTGATCATGTTTTTGGAAACAAATTCGTGGCAGAAACCTGGGGTCTAACCCTTTGCATACACGAAAAAGAAAAAAAAGTGCTGGAAGGCGCTCCTGCTTCCGGACTCATGTTTAATATGCCATTCGATAATTATACCGGGGAACTTATATTTCTTGAAGTAGGGGAAACGATTTTACTGGGTGATGACAAACTCAAAATATTATTTACGCCCGGTCATTCTCCGGGGAGTATTTGTTTCTATTCGGAATCGCAGTCTTTTGCTATCAGTGGTGATGTATTGTTCCAGGGTTCAATCGGGCGAACAGATCTCCCCGGTGGAGATTATGATACCTTAATTAATAGTATCCGGAATCAATTATTCACGTTGGAGGGTGATGTGATAATACATCCCGGGCATGGAGCAGATACAAGTACACTTAAGGAAAAACGGACCAATCCTTTTTTAACCTGATACTACTTCGCCCTAACTTTTGGCAACATTTATAAGCTTGAATCTGATTTTTAAAGTAAATTTTAATAATACTTATGCAGTGTGAGCTGCGAAGTACGCAGTAATAGTTGTTAATTTGGCGAAAATTAAATCCATGAAATTATCTGCTTTTCTTTTTTTAGCCATAATCATGTTTGCTGCCAGTTGTAAACCGAAGAAACACATTGGTCCCAACGGTGTTGAATATACATCAGCATTACAGTACAATGATTACATAATTGGAAAACAGAAGGCAGTGGTGATGGATATGACAAACTACGGCAAAGCGGCGCAGATCAATGCAGATTCTGCGGAAGGCTTACTGAACAGTACCATTAACAATATCACACATAGCCTTGGTGATATTACAGGTATGCCAGCATACAATGGTGACAGTTCATTCCGTGATGCTGCTATTGAGTTATTTAGTTTTTATAAAAAAAGTTTTTCAACAGATTTTAAGGAGATGCTAGAGATCAACAGGAAGATCGAAAAAGATAGTTACACTGATTCAGATATCGAGCGATTTAAGCAAATTGAGGAAAATATCGGGAGGAAAGAAAGCCCGCTTGATGCAAAGCTAAAGGACGTTCAAACCAGATTTGCCAAAGCCAATAAACTTACCTTGAATAATCCTGAAGTAGCAAACCAGGCAGATACGTTAACAAAATAAGGTTTAAGAGGTTTAAGAGGTTCAAGAGGTTCAAGAGGTTCAAGAGGTTTAAGACGTTCTTCATAAACATCTTGAACATCTTGAACCTCTTAAACCTCTTAACCCTTTTCCATACACAATTCTATCAACACACCATTTGTATTTTTTGGATGCAAAAAGCAGACAAGTTTATTATCTGCACCTTCTTTTGGTCTTTCGTTTAATAAAATAAATCCTTCGTCTCTCAGCCTTTTCATTTCGGCTTCAATATCTTCAACCTCAAATGCAAGGTGATGAATTCCTTCACCTTTCTTTTCGATATACCTGGCGATTATCCCGTTTGCGTTTGTGCTTTCCAGTAACTCAATCTTGGTTTCGCCTTTTTTGAAAAAAGCGGTGTTCACATTTTCGCTTTCCACTAATTCCTTTTTATAACAATTTGTGTTGAGTAGTTTTTCAAACAATTCTATTGATATAGAAAATTCCTTTACTGCGATACCGATATGTTCGAGCTTAAGCATTTTTTTTATAAAGGTAGTGAGAAGTCATTAGCGAGAATGGCCTAATGTTTTAACTAGCATTTCCTGAGATATTTTAATTTAAGTATGATAACTTTTTTATCTTTAAATAGGAAAAGAGCCGGACTTGCCCTCTCTCACATTGGTATTATAAAAAGGGCAAATGGG
>JBKJPO010000530.1:0-4011 GCA_046595095.1 Chitinophagaceae bacterium | reverse complement strand
TCATCAATAATTATCTCGATGGAAAAGACATGACCTTCCTTGTAGTAGGAGATAAAGCAACTCAGTGGGATGAGGTAAAGAAATTGGGCATTACTGAGATGATTGAACTGGATATTTATGGAAAGGAAATAGTCAGTAGGCAGTAGCAGTGGGCAGTTGGCAGTAGCAGTGGGCAGTGGCAGTTGGCAGTACTTGCTGGACTGCCACTGCCCACTGCCACTGCATACTACTATCTACTCCAAATTTCCTTTCCATAAATATCCAGTTCGATCATCTCAGTAATGCCCAATTTCTTTACCTCATCCCACTGAGTTGCCCTATCTCCTACTACCAGGAAGATCATGTCTTTTCCATCGAGATAATTATTGATGACAGATTTAAAATCTTCAAGCTTCATGGAAAGTAATTCCTGCTGATCTTCTTCAATATATTTCAGCGATTTCCCTTTCATACTAATCTCTCTTAGCATACCAAGTTTTGCGGCCATACTTTCAAAATCCAGTGTGCTGCTTTTGAGTATTTTATTCCTGGTGATGGCAGCATCATTTTCTGTAAAGGTTTTACTGTACTCGGCGATCATATTGCGGATAATATTCAATGAGGCGTAGGTGGCATTAGCCCTAACACTGGTGACAGCAGCAAACACACCAGTCTCTTTATTTTTTAATACTGATGACCTGGCTCCGTACGTATATCCCTTACCGATACGCAACACCTGATTAATCCTTCCGCTTACACCATCGCCAAGAATTTCATTTGCAAAATCGAGATTGTTACTGTTCTCATCAGCGGAAGTATATACAAGTTTTCCTACATAAAGAACAGATTGCTTAGCACCCGGGATATCTATAAAATATAATTTGTTACCCCGGTTTTTATCACTTGTAACATATCCAGGTATTACAGCCTTTGCTCCTTTCCATTTTTGAGCTAAAGACATTAAAGCTTTTTCAACTCTTGCTTTAGGAACCGCACCAACAAGATTAAAACTTGCCCCGGTTGGCTTGAAAAATGTATGATAATAACTCTTGAGGTCATCAAGTGTTATTTTAGATACGGTCTGTGGTATCCCGCCTGAAGGTATTCCAAGAATGTGATTTTCGCCATAGATTAATTTCATAAAATTATTGCCTGCAATGGCCGTAGCATTTGCTTCTCTGCCTTTAATAGATGTCTGCATGGCTTTATACAAACGTTCGTATTCCATTTTATCCCAGCGTGGTTCCAGCAACATTTCTTCAACCAGGGCGAGGGTGGGCTCAAAGAATTTTTCAAGACAGGTTACGCGTATTCCAAGGTCTTCATTCCTGCTGATTATCGAAACATCAGCACCCATCAATTCCAGCGCTTCTTCAAGTTGTGCGGGTGTTTTATGCAATGTTCCCTGCATAAGTAAACCTGCAAGCAGACTGGCAGTCCCGGATTTTTCCATAGGCTCCGCCCAATGCCCACCATCAATATTTATTTCAAAAGATACAAGTGGTACTTCCAGGCTTTCAATAATGAAAAGCTTAAGCCCATTGCTCAATTGTTTTTTCCAGATTGAAGGCATTTTAAACATGGGCATTTCGCCAAATGAGGGTTCTGATCGATTATGTTTGGTTGAAGTTTTTACAAATTTTGCATCTTCACCGGGGTTCACCTCTTCATTTTGAACCCCTGCTACTACTTTTTCCACCCAAACTTTTGCTTCACTAGCACCATTAACTGCCTGGTTTTTTTTGCCCTTTGGTACAAAACTGGTCATCACGTAAGGCGAGTTTTTAATATATTTATTGTACACCCTTATAACATCTTCACGACTTACATTCTGCGTTAGTTTTGTCGCCTGTAATATAAATGTCGGATCACCTTTGAATTCATTATCGCGACCCATCCTTAGTGCTTTGCCAAGTATATTTTCGATGCCACGGTATAAGCCCGTTTCAATCTTTGCCTTTATTCTTGCCAGGTCCTTATTAGTAAAGCCATTTTTTTCAAATGAGTAAAGCGCCTCTTCGATAGCAACCTTTACATCCTGCAAATTGGTATACTCATTACCCCTGACACTAATAATGAACTGGCCTGCGATCTCGGCGCTGGTTTGATTTGTATTAACAGCAGGGGCCAGTTTTTTTTGCTCGACGATTAATTTATACAATGGAGAATTGCGGCTGCCACTAAGTAATTCTGAGAGAACGCTCAGCGCATAAGCATCAGCGTGGTATTGCTCAACAGTAGGAAATGCCATGGTGAGTTCCGGCAAGCGTGCAAAATTGTCTTCAAAATAAAAAGACTTGATGCTATTGAGTTTCACTGGTTGTGGCGAAGGGGCATTTACCTGCGGCCCCTTTCTAATTTCACCAAACCAAAGCTTGACCCGCTCTTTTGTTTTTGCAATATCGATATCACCGGCAATCACAAGTGTCGCGTTTGCAGCGCCATAGTATTTTTCATAAAATTCTTTTACATCTTCGAGCGATGCAGCCTGGAGGTCAGGTAGTGAGCCGATAACCGGCCAATGATAAGGATGCGTAGGTGGATATAGATTCGCGGAGATTATCTCCCGGGTGTAGCCATAGGCAACATTGTCGTAGTTCTGCCGCTTCTCATTTTTTACTACCTGGATCTCTTTTTCTAATGCTTCCTTTGTTACTGTGTTTATCATGAAACCCAGCCTGTCAGAATCGATCCATAAGATTTTTTCAAAAGCATCTTTTGGTATCACTTCATAATAATTAGTTCCATCAGTCCATGTACTGCCATTGCGATCTCCTCCCCATTCCGGGATAAGCTTACGATTAGCACCACGGGGTGTATTTTCAGAATGATTGAATGACATGTGTTCAAAGAAATGTGCAAATCCTGTTTTGCCAGGCTTCTCCTTACTTGATCCAACGTGCACTATCGTAGCCACTGCAACTATCGGATCTGAGTGATCTTCATGAAGGATTACTTCCAGCCCATTGTCAAGGACGAATTTTTCGAAGGGAATTGTATAGGAGCTTCTGAGCGGCATTGAGCCTTTTTGAGCAGAGGCACTAGCAACCATAGCAACAGCTAAAATGAAAAGTAAAATCAACCGGAATGAATTCATAAAATATTGGGTTTAGACAAAGAAACAGTTTGCAATCCTAAGCAGTACCAGTTACAAATACTAATTTATGATCATTTTTATGATGAAAGGTTGGCATCGTATTTCATTTTTGCAGTTTGTTTATCTGTAAAAGTAATTTCAATGGGTACAAGCGTCTATTTTATTTCCGGCCAGACTTCATCAAATCAACATTTGGTGGAAAAGTTCATGCTGGCATTTAAAGCACATAAAGCTTAAATTGCATATATGAAAAACTTCTGTTTGATAATATTCCTCACTCTATTTTCAATACCCTTATTCTCCCAACACATTGGATATCGTGATGAATCCCGTAAACACGAATCCCCATCGAGATCAAATCCAGTTAAAGAAAAGCCTGCCTATATTAATTATAAGGATATGTGCCCAGGTAGATCTGCAGAGTTACCTATTTTGAACAATTATGTACCCGAACTTGTTGTAAAAACACTAAAACAAAAATATAAGGGGTATTTGTATAGCATTACCAGTATTAAACTTGCAGAGAACCTATTCAAATTCAAAGTGAGTGTATGTAATGAAGGGATCACAAGAATTGAATTTGTTGATGAAGCAGGGCTTATTGTCCCCTGAAATCATTCAATGATTTATTAATTTGTTCATATTGGTTGTTTCTTAATATGCATCATTTTTATTTCTCAGCTTTTCTAAATCCTTTTAGAGAGTTTCATCGCCGGATAATTGGATTAATAGTTGTTTATATGAATTAAGAGCCTGGAATCTATGAAATTGGTCAGTTCCAACATGAAACCGAGGCAATCTAACTCCCTTAAAAATGCTGGCTCTGTATGAAATCGGTTTTCAAAAAATTTAATGTGAACGTTTTAGGTAATGGGAATGATGCCATTGTTTTTTGTCACGGCCTGGGCTGCGACCAACGGGCATGGCGACAAATA
>JBKJPO010000500.1:0-12228 GCA_046595095.1 Chitinophagaceae bacterium | reverse complement strand
CCCATATTCCATTAATTAATTTTGGTTGTAAGATCCCAGTACCTCCTATGTTTTGTTGCTTTTGCCTTACCGGTTCTGTTAAAAGCGGATCATCATCAAAAACATAATCATCAATGTAATATGCATTTGTTCCGGGCTCCTTAACCGTGATGTGTATATGTGCGGGATCTTTTCTCCCGGGATACGCTGCAGGTTTAAGCGTATAAAATTTATACTCCCCTTTTTCATTTGTTTTTATCCATCCCCTTAAATACCCATGCCGCTTACCCCAACCTGCTTCATCTCCTTTTTTTGGATAATACCCTTTTTGATCGGTATGATAAATATAGAGTACAACCTTAGTGGCCGGAGTTTTACCATCCACTTTATAAACAATTCCGCTGATCGATAATTTTGGTCCCGGCTCATTGTAATCAGGTAAGGTATCAACATACGGCAATTTTTCAAAAGGAACTGGATTTTCAAAGAGGGCTTCGCAACCTTCGCAGGGTCCGCCAACATGCTTTTTATTACTATTATAATTTCTACTTGAAGATTGTGAGCATCCCGAAAAACTAATTAATGCTACAAACAAAATTAATAGGCCATGTTTCATTTTGGGAAGAAATAAATTTTTATGTTTCATGTCCCAAAGAGACTATTTCAAAAACAGTTAAAAAAAATATTTACATATCAGGAAGATATTGCTTGACAACAGACCCAATGTTCATTTATACCATACGTCAAGGAAAAGAAGTTGTACGTGTAAGCGAATTTGCACTGTACCTTTAGAGCGTTTATTTTGAACCATGCCAGAAAAGAATTTTCTATTCCGTTATAAATTTCATCACCTTTTGTTTTGGGTCCTGCTTTTTTGCGGCTGGTATTATTTCCGCTTCCAGGATTACGCGGATACCAGTAAAGCAATTTTAATAACTACAATAAAAGTGATTGACCTGGCATTGATGGTTTATATCACAAACTACATTCTAATCCCCGGGCTGCTTTATAAGAAAAGTTATGTCGCGTTCTGCTTATGCTTTTTTGTAATGGTTTCTGCAAGTAGCCTGTTTAAAATTTATCTAATAGGCCAGATTCTTTACCCTGACGGGTCGTTTGTATTGTTTGATGAAAGATTTAAAGAGAGGGTATATGATAATGTAATACCGCATTTTTTATTAGTAAGTACGGGGGCTGCTTTCAAACTTTTACTGGATTATGCCAAAGCACAACGGCGCATGGGTGAAATGGCAAAAGAAAAGGCTGAAACTGAACTCATATTTTTAAAATCCCAGATGAATCCTCATTTTTTATTTAATGCACTTAACTCTGTCTACTTTCTCATTGATAAAACAAACCCCGAGGCAAGACAGGCGCTTCATAAATTTTCGGATATGCTGCGTTACCAGTTATATGAAATAAACGATGAGAAAGTTCCCATCGAAAAAGAAATAGGTTATTTAAAAGATTATATTGATGTACAGGGTTTGAGAAGAGAAAATTCATCAATTAAAATCAATATTGGTGAAACGATGAAAGGATTTTATATAGAGCCATTATTACTTATTCCCTTCATTGAAAATTCATTTAAACATCTTTCTCATTTCTGTAATGGAAAAATGAACGAGATCAACCTTGAGCTCTCTAAGCAAAACGGCGAAATGATTTTTACAATTAAGAATACAACTGAAGGAAAACAACTAAATGCAGTTAAACAGGAAAGAGGCATTGGTTTGGCAAATGTAAAACGAAGACTTGAACTTATTTATCCCCAAAAACACCTACTCACAATTAAACATGAAGATGGATATTTTGATGTACAATTAAAACTAAAAATAGACTGATGATGTCTCCGCTCAATTCTGTAATTATTGATGATGAACCATTATCCCGTAAAGGTTTAAAAGAATATATCGATGATATTGACTTTTTGCATCTTGCAGGTGAATATGATAACCCGTTAAAAGCAACTGCGGATATAAAAGAAAAAAATGTTCAGTTACTTTTCCTCGACATTCAAATGCCAAAAATATCAGGACTTGAGTTTTTTAAATCATTGCATCATGCACCCCCGGTAATTTTTACTACAGCTTTTCCGCAATATGCATTGGACGGATTTGAATTAAATGCATTGGACTACCTGGTAAAACCAATTTCTTTTGACCGTTTTTATAAGGCAGTATTAAAAGCAAAAGAATATTATGAAGTAAGAGAAAAAAACGAAGAGGAAGGTTCTCTGCAAAAAAATAATGAAAAATATTTTTTTATTAAAGCTGATAATAAATTAATCAAGATCATTTTTGATGAAATATTATTTGTTGAAGCATTGCAGAATTATGTAACAATTCATACTTCAAATGCCAGGTATATCACTTATCTCACTTTCAAATCTATTGAAGAATATTTGCCTTCCTCAGAATTTATAAAATGTCATAAATCCTTTATTGTAGCTGCTTCCAGGGTTTTAAGCATTGACGGTAATGAAATCATTATTGGCAGTCATCGAATACCAATTAGCAGGAATGCGAAAGAAGAATCGATGAATAAATTATTGAAAGGGAGGTTTTTGAAGAGATAATATTGATTGTATTTTGTGGGGATAAAGTTTATACGACTTTTACCATAGAGCTCTGTATTTCCATCATAAATTTTATAATGTTGTCAAACAAAAAAAAATTATAACTTAGAGATCCCTGACCCTTGAGGAAAGACATCCTAAAAATTTTCTAAAATATTTATTATGCTTAAGCAATTCTCTTTATTTCTTTTGTCAGTATTGGTATTTGCAAATATTAGCATTAGCCAGTCAAGTTTGCCTGACGGTGGAGGAGATTATCGGAAGCTAATTGAAATAAAGGATGAGATAACTCCACAACAAAGGATTTCCATTATCAAAATGTTAAAGGAAAACGAAGCAAAATTAAGAAGCGAGGGAAAGCTGCAAACTACCTCAAATCCAACCTTAACTGCATTAATATGGCCATTGAAACAAGCTCCCGGTTATAATGATAACGGTTATTACGGCATTTCCAATTATGTAGATGAGAATCCTGCATTTCCCAATGCAATACTGGATTATAATTGCGGTAACCGCAGTTATGACCAGGCTTCGGGTTATAATCATAAAGGCACAGATATTTTTACCTGGCCGTTTTTCTGGCAAAAAATGGCGCGGAATAGTGTTCACATAATCTCCGGTGCTCCTGGAACTATACTGGCAAAAACAGATGGAAATTTTGATCAGAACTGCGCTTTTTGTACAAGTGCATGCAATTGGAATGCAGTATATATAATGCATACAGATGGTTCTGTGGCGTGGTATGGCCATATGAAAGCAGGATCATTAACTTCAAAACTAATAGGAGAAGCTGTTGCTGCAGGTGAATATCTCGGAGTTGTAGGCAGTTCAGGTAATTCCACCGGTCCCCATCTGCATTTGGAAGTTTACACAAATTCATCTTACACACAACTGGTAGATCCCTGGGCAGGAACTTGTAACAACTTGAATGGACTTACAAGCTGGTGGGCAAATCAACAACCATATTATGTTCCGACCCTGAATAAAATCATGACGCATAGCGCTGCACCCGGAGCAGGTGGAAGTTGTCCTGCTTCAGAGGTGCCAAATGAAAAGATCAATTTCGTAGATGGAGAAACCATTTATCTTGGAAGCTATTATCGTGATAACCTGAGCGGTCAACAATCTGTGCATACCCTTTACAGACCAGACAATAGCGTTTACCTGACATGGACACAAAATTTCACTACTTTTTATTCTGCATCATGGTGGTGGTATTCGCGGGTATTGCCTAATCCTGCACCTGCCGGCACATGGAGATACGAAATCGTTTTTATTGGTACACAAAGGCAAACTGCATATTTTGGTGTGAACAATTCGCCTGTTGTTATTTGCCCCGGAAATTATAATGTTCTTACTTCGAATTTATCCGGTGCAACTTATTTATGGGAGGTAAATACCGGGAGCGGCTATACGAACTTAACTGATAATGTGAATTATGCGGGTACTGCCACACGTCAATTGCAACTAAAGAATGTTCCCTCTTCTTTTTATGGCTATCAATATCGTTGTTTTGTAAATGGGGCAAGTTACAGTAGTGTGATTACTTTGAAATTCGTCAGCCATTGGACAGGCGGGGTAAGTAAAGCATGGGAAGATCCTGCCAACTGGACTTGTGGTAATGTTCCTGATGCAAATACAGATGTAGTGATTCAAAGCAGTGCTAACACTCCAGAAGTGAATTCTAATGCAACATGCAGAAGCACAAACATAAGTCCGGGAACAACGATAACAGTGAAGACAGGTTTTAATTTGAATATTACGAAATGATTTAACACAGTCTATAGAATAAATAAATCACAGCCATCCTGTGCGCTTCAACAAAAAATATAAAAATACGCAGCCAGCAATGGTAAATAATATCGCCAGGTAGAAGCCATATTCTCCGTCTGAGGTGGGTATAAATTTAAAGTTCATTCCATAAAAGCCGGCGACCTCGTTTTATAGAAGAACCTATGGACCAGATAAAAAATCATGAGCAGGAAGTTGTTTCATATTATGTAGATACGGGGCTTGATTACGGTGAGTGGAGTCGTCAATATAATATGCACTTTGGATATTACAAGTTTCCGATGAACCCTTTCGTTCGGGAACCAATGTTGGAAGAAATGAACCAACAGGTTTTCAGTCATCTCCAATTAAAGAGCGAAGACTTAGTGATCTACGATTTAGGATGCGGACTTGGAGCACCATGCAGGTCAATCGCAAAAAAATTTCCAGGAAAAAAGATAAAGGGAATAACCATTGTACCCTGGCAGATAGAGAAAGCAAGTGAATTAACAAAAGCTGCAGGCCTACATGCAGATGTTGAATTTATTTTAGGCGATTATACACGCCTTCCATTTGATGATAATTCTGCAGATGCTGTATATGCATTGGAAAGTTGCTGCCATTGTGAAGGATTGGATAAAGCTGCTTTCATAAAAGAAATGTTTCGCGTGCTAAAACCGGGAAAACGTTTTGTGATTGTTGATGGCTTTATAAAAAAAGAGCCATCATCCTTTAGCAGTTTGCTGCGTTATTGTTACAATGAAATTTGTAAAGGCTGGGCCCTTCCCTCTTTTCCCCATATTGGTTTATTAACGGAAGCAATTAAGAAAAACGGTGGTGATAAAATTGAAATTAAAGATTTTTCATTCCGCGTTGCTCCCTCTGTTCTTCATTCGCCATTTACAGTAATTTATTTTTTGATAAAAAAAATGTTGCAGGGTGAAAAACTGAACCCGGTTCGGAAAGGACATTTAAAAGCCTGTCTGCTCGGTTTAATTCTAGGACTTCATAATCATCGATTTGCTTATTGTTTAATCACAGGGATTAAGAAGATCTGATTAATTTGGATTTTGTGTAGAGACTGCCTGCGGCTGTCTGAAAGCAGCACTGCCTATTCTTTGAAGCCAGCCGCAGGCAGTCTCTAGGTATTGCCTACTGCGTATTTTTATCTTTGAAGACAGCCGCAGGCAGTCTCTACGTATTGCCTACTGCGTATCCTTCTTTGAAGACAGCCGCAGGCAGTCTCTACACAAAACGGGCGTCATTATAATATTTTTAACTCCACATGCGTTAAACAATACTCCATTTTATAATTTTCAATACTTCGTAACAGGAATAGTTTGTGTAAATCCTTGTGCTGAAAACTTTAAATAAATCAGGCCGGCTGGCAGAGCTAAAGTAGGTTCAGCGGTAAGCCGGTTCAACCCGGAAGAAATCGAGTGAATCTTCTGCCATAACAACTTCCCTGAAACATCATAATAACAAATAGAAATTTCCTGTTGCTTACTGCTGATTAATTCAATGTTAATCGTTTGATTGGCATTGATAATGGTTGGATAAATTTTGAGCAGATGAATTTCTACGTTATGTTGCCTAACACTCACAACTGGCGAATATTTTGAACTTCGATCTTTATCTACGATTTTCAACCTGTAGAAAATTGGTTTATTAAATGATTGAACATCATTATCACTGTACTCATATTCCCGCACTGAAGTTGAATTTCCGCTCGCTGCTACGCTTCCAATAGTTGAATATATTTGCCCCTCGATACTTCGTTCTATTTCAAAATGATCACTGTTATTTTCTGAACGCGTTGTCCATCTTAGAGAAACGGATCGGTTGTTTGTAACCGCCGTAAATTTCTCCAATTCAACAGGAAGAGCAAAATTGGCATAATCTACAAAGCCCAATGTTGAAAGATCAGCCTGGTGAAATATTCTTGCCTCGATAATATTTACATCATTTGTTCCCCAATAATTATTTTGAGCACTAATACTGTCCGGGCTGTTGTTGTAAAGATCAATATTCGGCGTTGATGCGTTGGTGTTATTAATAAATTGATTTTTACCATTATCGCTGGTATCCGAGTTGTTTAAATTTCCGAGATTAGGTTTTGCCCCATTCTGAATGGTGATGCCCCATAGATTTCCTTTAAAAACATTTCCAGTTACAATTGAATTCTGATGACTTGTTGAACTGCCGCCAACAAACGCAATTCCACTTCCACCCAGGTTAGGATCACCCTGTGTGTTATTGTTTTCAACGAGATTATAACTGATCAGTGCATTAATAAACGAGCCTCCATTAAATGTCATTCCATAACGGTTATTCTTAATCGTATTTCCCTTAATAATAGTGTAGACGGATCCACCGGCTAAAAAGCCTATCCCTCCTGAATTTGTAGATGCAGCAAGTATCTGGTTATTAATGATCTTCACAGTATCATTGCCGGTGCTGGTAGCGCCAAGGTTTATTTGCGGCACATTTTGATTCAAAGTGTTATTGCCCATAAAAAGGCAATTGATGATCTTCGGGGCATTGTTGATGTTGAATCCGCCCTGGATTGCAGCCCGAAAATTGTCAATAAATTGACAATTTGTAATGATTGGATTAGCTCTAAAAAGTGAAATGGCTGAAGTTCCAAAATTGGTTAATGGCGTACAGTTTTTGAAAATGCAACTATCAATGGTGATTGTACAATCAAAGAGCCGGAGCGAATTTCCATATTCAAAAGTGAGCTTTTTTAATACAGTTGCATTACTGAAATCTATTCTCATCCCCGAAAAGCCAGCAGCGATATCCTGTGCAGTAAATTTTACGCCAGAAGGAGGATTAATCTTTAATACCCCGCTTATGGAAAGATAAGTTGCAGGAGCAAATTTCACAATTGCATTTGTTGTGATATAGAGTGTATCCGTTGCAGTGATGAGCACGATATCATTAATAAAATATTCACCTGCATTGAGTGTAACCGCGCCACCTGAATTCGCTACAAGATCATCCAGGTTCCATTTTACAGCCGTGCCTGGACTATTGTAATTTGCAAAGGTTTTAGAAATACTGATTATCAATATTAAAATGTATAGGTACAAAGTTCTCATATGCAGAAGTTTCTGGGTCAAAAGTATGGTTAGATTTTGAGAATTATGAAAGGGTCTTGAGAGATATATTTCTCAGGACGAAATAATTATAGCGAAATGCTTTAACTCAAATTGAGAAGATTAGCTACTAATTCATTTGCAGCAAAGCTTCAATGTTCAATTAAAATTCCGGGTGAAATTTGTAACCCTTGTATCAAATAGATGAGCTTCGTCTTTTATGACGGAGTTTTTGTTTAGTTCAAAGTCAGTTTTATAGAAAAATTATGCTTGTTTATAATTCCAGGTTTACCATCTTCAAACGGAATCAGTATATAATCTTTTCAACAAAGCCAAAGCATAAGTTTGCAATTCAATGAACATATCGTATTTTATCCCCCGCTATTCTTCTCCCAAACAAAATAAATGTAAATCATGAAAAAAACTTGCTTAATCCTTCTGATCTCAGGTATCTTTATTTCAGACTCTTTCGCACAATTTGTAGGTATAGGAACACCCACTCCTTCAAATACTTTACACGTAGTAGCTGCCACTGATCCACTTAGGATTGAAGGCCTGGTTTCGGGTGCTCCAACCGACGAAGTTTTAACCACAGATAATACAGGTGTAGTTAGGAGACGTGCGCTTTCGGCAATTACAGGCTCCTGGTCATTGTTGGGAAACCTGGCTACAAATCCGACCACCAATTTTCTTGGGACGCTGGATTTGCAACCCCTTGTTTTAAGAACTAATAACCAGCGCTCCGGTTTCATTGAGCCCGATAATACAAAACGCACAACTTCTTTTGGAAACCGTGCAATAGCAGTAACCCCATCCGGCGTCGGCAATAGTGCTTTTGGTTTTCATGCACTCAACAGAGTAACTTCAGGTTTTAGGAATTCTGCTTTCGGGGACTCTTCATCATACAACCTGACAACAGGATATGAAAATGTTACCATGGGCTCTGCTTCCGGTCGGGATATTGTTGGCGGATTCCAAAACGTACTCATCGGAATTGAATCCGGCCAATTGCTATCCTCGGGTTTTCAAAATGTTGCAATAGGTTACAGGAGCCTGGCCACCAACAGTTCCGGTTCGGGTAATATTGCTGTTGGCTATAAAAGTCTTGAAGATAATTTTGGCGCTGAGAATATTGCCATTGGAGTCCAGGCAATGAGCAACAACACCGGGGGCTCAAGTAATATTGCAGTAGGCTCGCTGGCATTGCTTAATAATTTAACCGGTTTTAATAATTATGCTATCGGGAGTAATGCCCTTGGATTAATGAATAATGGAAGTGAAAACCTGGCGTATGGCAACAGATCTCTCGATTCAATTGTTGGTGCAGTTCAAAACACTGGCGTAGGCCACTTTACATTTGGATCGTTACAAACGGGAAACTATAATACTGCTTTGGGATACCAGGCAGCTGGATTCGTGAAAGGTGGCAGCAACAATACTTTCATAGGATTCGGAGCTGATGTATCACCAATAACCCTGCAGCCAAGCAACTCCACTGCGATTGGCTGTAATGCCATAGTTACCCAAAGTAATATGGTGCGAGTTGGTGTCAGTACTACAACGCTTATTGGGGGTTCAGTTGGCTTTACAGTAATCTCCGATGAGCGCGTGAAAACTAATATTCGCCAGGACGTGCCCGGACTAAACTTCATCACAAAACTCAGGCCTGTAACTTACAATTATGATCCGCGAAAAATGGACGATATCCAGGGGTTACCTGCATCTAAAAGGTTATATGATGGCGAAAAAGAAAGCATAAGATATACAGGCTTGCTGGCGCAGGAAGTTCAGTCGGCGGCAGTTCAAATTAATTATGATTTCAGCGGTGTAAACGTACCTAAGAATATTAATTCATTGTACGGCATCAATTATTCTGAACTCGTGATGCCGTTAGTTCAGGCGGTAAAGGAGCTCAAAGCTATAGTAGATCAGCAACAACTGGAAATAACTCAATTAAAGGCAGCTTTAAATAAATAGCTGAAGTTTTTACTTTCAAGCCGAAAAAGTAGATACCCGCTTTTTAATAAGATGCAAATGTTTATTTCAATTTGATCGAAGTGTTAATTATATTTGACTTAACATATACGAAAGGCCTCCAATCCAACAGACGAAACAAAGAACAAAATCTCACTTTACCGTCGCTGATTTTTCTTTTCATTCAATTTTAGCAATGTTCTAAACTTTACAAATCATGGACAGGAAAACTTTCTTGAACACATTAATGCCTCCTGCTGCAAGAAAACTAACACATGTACAGGAACAACCAGCCGTCCAGGAAAAAAAGAGAATACGCGGAACAGGTGAACTGAGCCTCAACAGCGGCCTCAATCCTTATGTTGGCACCTGGACAGACAATGAGATAATTCATTTGTTGAAGCGATTGAGTTTCGGCGCAGTAAAAGAAGATGTAGATTATTTCAGGACACTCACATATGCCCAGGCAGTAGACGAAATGCTTAATACTACTAATCTCAACCCGGGTCAGCCGCTCAAGCATTATTCGGGCGATTTATTAGTAACAAATGATCCCGACTGGAGCGTTGCGATTGGGCGTACCTGGGTAAATACGCCCAGTAATAACGGAACTGTAAACAGTGGCCGACAGGCTTCTCTAAAAGCCTGGTGGCTTGGTTTGATGATCAATCAACCGAGAAGTATCGAAGAAAAAATGGTACTCTTTCTCTCAACTTTCACCGCAATAGAATTTGATACTGTTTTCACAGGAACTTATTGTTATCGTTTCCTCAATTCTTTAAGAACATATGCAACCGGTAATTATAAAAACTTCGTTAAAGCCATATCCCTTGAACCGGCAATGCTGGTATATCTCAATGGGATAAACAACAATAAGACTGCACCAGATGAAAATTATGCAAGGGAGCTACAGGAACTATTTACTGTAGGTAAAGGGCCTGGATCGCTTTATACTGAGCCTGATGTTCAGGCCGCTGCCAAAGTCCTCACAGGCTACAGGATTAATGGATTAGGTCAGAGTTATCTCGACACCACACGTCATGATACTACAAATAAAAGTTTTTCAGCTTTTTATAATAATACAGTAATAACAGGTAGAACCGGAACGAATGGTGCGCTTGAACTTGACGACCTCATCACAATGCTATTCGCGACTGATGAAGCCGCGAAATTCATTTGCCGCAGAATTTATCAATTCTTTGTTTATGGTGAGATACCAGCATCCGTTGAGACAGATATAATAGTACCGATGGCAACTATCCTCCGAAATAATAATTATGAATTAAAACCTGCACTTTCGGTTTTATTTAAAAGCGAGCATTTCTTTGATGTATTAGTGCAGGGAGCCATCATCAAGAGTCCATTGGATTTTGTAGTTGGTATGGCCAGGGAATCAAAGTTGAAATTTCCGCCAACAGTGAACACCACTGTATTGTATAAAATGTACGCTTACCTCAATACCCAGGCTTCAGCTATGGACCAAAACCTGGGCGATGTACCAAATGTTGCCGGCTGGCCTGCATATTACCTTAACCCTGTATACGACCAGTATTGGTTAAACACGGATACATATACAAAGCGCACAAATTTCATTACCAGTATGGTAAACGGTTATACAAACACAAATCAAACATTAAAGCTCGACTGGATTTCATTTGCACAGCGGATGAGTAACCCATCCGATCCAAACAGCCTCGTTCAGGATTTTGATACATACTTATTGAGGATGCAGTTGAACCCTGCATCTTTAGCTACTATAAAAACACAGACATTACTTAGTGGCCAGGCTTCGGATTCATATTGGACAACAGCATGGAATAATTACATTGCTTTCCCAAACAATACCAGTTATATCAGTGAGGTAAACAACAGGCTGAAGGCACTCATGCAATATTTTCTGAACCTCGAGGAATTTCAGTTGATGTAAATCTTTTTATACCTAATTATTACAATCTGAACTTATGCAACGTAGAAAATTCATCCGCAATGCTGCTACAGCTGCAGTAGCTGTTCCGGGGTTTATAAACGGACTCTCCTTCCGCTCTTATGGCGAAGGTGGCGTGCTCTCTCAATTAGGGAATTCGGTAGTGGATAATGATCATGTGTTGGTGGTAATCCAAATGGCCGGTGGTAATGATGGTATCAACATGGTAATACCGCTTGACCAGTATGGCAATTATCTTAGCGCAAGACCAAATATTGCGATAGCCCAGGCGAATGTTCTCGCACTTACAGGCACAAGTGCTACCGGGCTGCATCCGGTTATGACAGGGATGAGAGACATGTATAATGATGGCAAACTTTGCATAGTTCAAGCTGCAGGATACCCGACTCCAAATTTCTCGCACTTCCGTGCTACTGATATCTGGATGACGGCATCGCATCAAAATGAAGTACTCACCAATGGTTGGTTAGGAAGATACCTGAACCTGGAATATCCTGGTTACCCCAACGGATACCCGAACCTAAATGCTCCGGATCCGCTTGCCATACAATTTGGTTCATCAACATCATTGGAATTATTAGGGCCTAATTCACAAATGGCCGTTACGATTTCTAATCCAAATAATATTATCAATGGTGTGGCTGATGTTGAAAACCCGGCACCTCTAACTCCCGCAGGTGATAAACTGGTTTATGTAAGAAATATCTCAAGACAGGCTAATCAGTACTCCGTGAGGATCAGCAATAGTTATAATGCTGGTAACACAACAGGAACAATTTATCCAAACACTACGCTGGCCAACCAGTTAAAAGTAGTGGCAAAAATGATCCATGGTGGTTTAAAAACAAAAATATTTGTTTGTAATTTTGGTGGCTTCGATA
>JBKJPO010000301.1:0-2872 GCA_046595095.1 Chitinophagaceae bacterium | reverse complement strand
AGCTTCCCCTGAAATGCAGTGCAGGCAAGGCTTTCGAAGTGCGTGCCCTGAAATGCTGCACTGGCCTAGGTTTCAAATAGCAGGATTTATTTTTTTTATTCTCTAATATATGAAGTAGTTATACACAATTATTGCACAGATTGTAAAAGTGATCTGAAGCCTATAAATTGATCTCCCCATTTTTCGAAGGCTTTTTCCCGAAGCTTTGGAGCGAATTCTTTTATATAGCGATCATAATTATCCCTGTTCTCTGCGAAGAACTGGGTTATATATGTTGGCCCCTCAGCATCTTCCTGTTCGAGCAATAGAAATAATTTATATTCATTGAATAATCCGGTTTGCATGATTTCGGGAATATGTTCTTCTCTTTGCCAGCTTATCCAATCATCTGCAATTGCTGCCTGCACCTTAATGGTAATATTATAGACATGCATAAGTTTACATTTTTAGATCAAGGTATACGGGACAATGGTCGCTATGTTTTACATCGCAAAGAATTTTTGCATCTAAAATATTCTTTGCAAGATTCTTTGTAACATTGATGTAATCTAGCCTCCAGCCTTTGTTTTGCTCGCGAACGGTTGGAAAACGCTGGCTCCACCAACTGTATTGCTGGGGTTCTTTATTAATATGTCGAAATCCATCAATAAACCCATTTTCAAGAAGTTTATCCATCCACAACCTTTCTTCAGGTAAGAAACCGCTTGTTTTCTGATTCGTTTTCGGACTGAAAAGATCGATCTCTTTGTGCGCAATATTATAATCTCCGCAAATCACGATCTTAGGATACTTCTCTTGTAGCTCTCCGAGGTAATCAAACATTTCATTCAGCCATTGGTATTTGTAAGTCTGCCTGATTTCGCCAGTAGTGCCCGAAGGAAAATATGCATTTATCAACCTTACTTTCCCAAACTGAAGCTGCAAAACCCGGCCTTCACTATCACTTACTTCATGCCCGGTTCCATATTGAATTTCAGCTGGTTTGATTTTTGAAAATACAGCAACACCACTATAGCCTTTCTTTTGAGCGCTATACCAGTAATGATAAGGATACCCTGCCTCATGAAAAAGTTGATCTGCAACATTCTCCTGACTCGCTTTGGTTTCCTGAAGGCAAATTACATCCGCAGGATCAGTTTTCAGCCAATCAATCAAACCCTTATTGATAGCGGCTCTTACGCCATTCACATTGTATGAAATAATTCGCATGGAAGAAGTGATTTATATTTATACTTGTAAAAATAAGCATAGAAAGCAAATTCCGGGATGAAATAACTACTGAAATGAACCGTTTTATTAACCAGGAAAAAACCTAGCTAAACATGGATAATAAGGAGAGACAAATCCAGGAAGAGACCACCGCCGAAGAAACCATTTTCTCAGATGAGGAATTTTTGAACACCGGTTACGACAAACGTATTCGCCATGCACGCACCGCAATATTTGTGGTAGGGGGAGTGCAAGTATTGGCTGCAGTTATACTTGCTTATAATAATCAGGAAGAATTACCCTGGTTGATACTTGCCTTAAATTTATTTTTTGCTGCCATATTTATTGGACTCGGATTCTGGGTCAAAAATAAACCCTTTGCCGCTATAGTGACTGCACTTTGTCTCTACGTAGGTATCATAATACTAAATGCAATTGATAATCCCGCCACAATCATCCAGGGAGTTGTGCTTAAAATAATAATCATTGTATACCTGGGTACAAGTATTGGCAATGCAAGAGAAGCTGAACGCATTAAAACCAGCATGGGTAAGTAATTTGGAATGGATTTGCTGCTGTACCTTTATTTTATGCAAAGCAAAATTACCGGCGGCGAAACGACCCTTTTATTTACCACAACACTGCTCAATAAATACGAAGTTGCTTATTACCGCTGTAACGATACTGGCTTCATACAAACTGAAGAACCATATTGGATCAGAGAAGCGTATAGTTCTGCCATAGCTTCTCTCGATGTAGGCTTAGTATTGCGCAATCAGAATCTTTCTCAGGATACAGAGAAAATTATCAATTCATGTTTCCGCCAGGATGCACGCTTCCTTGATTTCGCGGGAGGATACGGTCTGTTCACCAGGATGATGCGTGACAAAGGTTATGACTTTTTTCATACAGACATTTATTGCCAGAATATTTTTGCTGAACATTTCGACCTCGCTACTTTACCACAAAAAACAGGATTCGAACTGGTTACGGCATTCGAGGTATTCGAACATCTTTTAGATCCCCTAAAAGATATCGCTGATCTATTTGATTATTCAGCGAATGTTCTTTTTTCAACAGAGCTGGTACCATCACCTGCAATAAAATCACCTGCCGACTGGTGGTATTTTGTTCCGGAAACAGGTCAGCATATTGCATTTTATACCAGGGAATCGTTGCAGTATATCGCGGATAAACATGGAAAATTTTTTTATACAAATGGCAGTACAATACATTTATTTACCGGGGAGAAATTGAAAACTACTCCATTTACGAAGGATGGCAGGGATACATTTTTACCGAGAAAATTAAAGAAGCTTTTGATAAAGGTGGAGGGAACGAAGAAGAGAGAATCGTTGATAACCCCGGATACTGAGCATATTAAGAAAATGAATTTGAAGGGAAATCGAAAGATGTGAGCAACCATGCTAATAAGCCCCAAGGGCTTCCATATGAATAGCCCCGGGTAAAACCTGGGGTTAAAATCAAATAAGCCCGAAGGGCTTCAATGTGAATAGCCGTGGGTGAAACCCACGGTTATAGAGGATGTCGGGTTTGCAACCCCGCAGGGGTTGAATCTGTCGGAGATTCAAAATTCAACCCCTGCGGGGTTGTAACGCAAACCGCTTTACATTTACCCCGGGTTTTACCCGGGGCTATTCAT
>JBKJPO010000504.1:0-8562 GCA_046595095.1 Chitinophagaceae bacterium | reverse complement strand
CATTGGCCGACAGCTCAAAGCTCAAGATATGTCATTATTAAAGTACGAATCACAGCTGCGGGAACCTTTGGTAGATGGCGATAAAGATTATCACCAGGTTACCGAAGATATCTGTCGTCCGATAGAAGCAAAACCAGGTAAGCTTTGGTACATTGGATTTACGTTTTCAGTCCTTTTGCTGTTGTTCGGAGTATATTCTGTTTATCGGGAAGTAACTTATGGTACTCATCAATGGAACCTTAATAAGACTGTTGGCTGGGGATGGGATATTACAAACTTCGTATGGTGGGTGGGTATCGGTCACGCAGGTACGCTGATTTCGGCGATCCTCCTGCTATTTCGCCAGGGTTGGAGAACGGGTGTAAACAGGGCAGCAGAAGCCATGACGATTTTCGCGGTAATGTGCGCCGGCCAATTCCCGATTTTTCACATGGGTCGCGTTTGGATGTTCCCTTTCGTATTTCCTTACCCAAACAGCCGCGGTCCGGTATGGCCAAATTTCAGCTCACCCCTTATGTGGGACGTATTTGCAATCTCAACTTATTTTACTGTATCTCTCCTTTTCTGGTATACGGGATTAATCCCAGACTTAGCCACTGTTCGCGATAGGGCAAGAACCAAATTCAGGAAGATGTTCTATGGTGTTGCTTCTTTTGGTTGGTCGGGTAGTACAAAACACTGGCAACGTCACGAGAGTTTATCATTAGTATTAGCGGGTATTAGTACACCTCTTGTTCTTTCCGTACACACGATTGTATCCTTTGACTTTGCCACATCGGTAGTCCCTGGATGGCATACTACAATTTTTCCTCCTTACTTCGTAGCTGGTGCAATCTTTTCAGGATTTGCGATGGTACAATCGCTGATGATCGTAACAAGAAAAGTATTGAACCTCGAGGATTACATCACTGTCGGGCATATTGAAGCAATGAACAAAGTGATTGTTCTTACCGGCTCTATAGTTGGTTGTGCATACCTTACTGAATTGTTTGTAGCCTGGTATGGGCAAAATACTTATGAATGGTGGGCTTTTAAAGAAAACAGGCTTAATCCTTTTAGTCCATATGGCTGGAGTTATTGGGGAATGATGTTCTGTAATGTCGTATCACCACAGATGTTTTGGTTCAGGAAATTGAGAAGGAATATTGCCTTCACTTTTTTCATGTCGGTATTGATCAACGTGGGAATGTGGTTTGAGCGTTTCGTGATTATCGTCACCTCGTTATACAGAGATTATCTTCCTTCATCATGGAGTACATATTATAGCCCCACGATCTGGGAGGTAGGTTTTTACTTGGGAACATTTGGATTATTCTTTACCTGTTATTTCTTATTTGCAAAATTCTTCCCGGTAATTGCTATCGCTGAGATAAAAAGTATTTTGAAAACCAGTGGCGAAGGGTATAAACATAAAATGACGGAAACCGAGAAAAAAGATGCAGAGAAGTTTTACCAGGAAGATGTGGAACATGCACATTGAGGTGTAAGCCTGCTTCGAAGCCGGGCACATTTTAATTTAGAATTTTAAAGACTATGTCAATAAAAAAATTTGTTGTTGGATGTTTTGATGACGAGAAAGTGCTCTTTCCTGCAGTAAAAAATGTAAGACGCGCGGGTTACAAAATCCATGATGTGTATACTCCATTTGCTGTTCACGGGATGGATCATGCATTGGGAATACGGGAGACAAGCCTGCATACTGCGGGTTTCATTTATGGATTTACAGGCCTCTGTACAGCTCTTGGATTTATGGGATGGATATTTACCAGCGACTGGCCCCTGGATATTGGGGGTAAACCACATTTTCCTTTGCCCGCGTTTATCCCAATCGCTTTCGAAACCACAGTTCTTTTTGCAGCAGTAGGTATGGTAATTACTTTTTGTTATCTCTGCCAGTTATCTCCATTCTTAAAGCGTCATCATTTTCATCCAAGAGCAACAGATGATCTTTTTGTTATGGTAATTGAATGTACTTCAAAAACAAAAGAGGATGAGGTTGTCGCTTTCATGGAAAGGAACGGTGCCCAGGAAATAAATGTGCAGTATGCCGAAACTGGCTGGTGGCTTGGGAGGTATGATAAAGAACAAAAGCTTTATAGAACTGAAGAAGTTGGATATTAATAATGGTTAATTGTTAATGAGTAGTGCGTAATGATTAATGTTTTGAGCGACGAAGAGCTGAAACGGAATTCCATTATACATTAAACATCAGGCATTAAATATTTACTTGTTTAAAAGAGGAATAACAGGATGAAAAAAATTAAAACAATGGCTTTAGTTATCCTTACAATGCTTACCTGCCTGGTAGCGTGTAGGGATAAGCGTAATCCCGGTCGTATTTATATGCCCGACATGGCATATAGCCGGGCCTATGAAACTAATATGCCAAATATTTTGAAAGACAGTGGTATTAATTATATTCCAACACCGGTTCCTGGTACCATGAGGAGAGGTGAACTTGCTCCCTATACCATATCTAATGATACTACCGGCTATACACTGAGTGCAGCGATTAAAAGCCCGATTGAAGCATTAGATTCAAACTCCATGCTGGAAGCGAAAAGATTATATAACATCAATTGCGCGATATGCCATGGGGCAAATATGGATGCGCAGGGTCCGCTTGCCCTATCCGGCAAAGTAGGTGGCATTGCAAATTTGAAAGCAGGTAGCCTTCTAACCCTTTCCGAGGGTACAATGTTTCATGTAGTGACTTATGGTAAAAACAATATGGGAAGTTATTCCGCCCAGCTCGATAGAAGACAAAGATGGATGGTAGTACAATATGTAAAATCTGAACAAAGTAAAACTGCTGGCGGAAAAACTGCAGGTACAGATAGTACAAAAGTTGTTGCGCCTTCAAACACAACTGTGAAAGACAGTGCAGCAACAGTCAAAAAATAAAGCCGATTAATTAAAATATTATTTGATGAATCATCAATTCGAAATTCCGGCCGGGTATAAAAAGTGGACCTGGGGCTTGCTGTTAGTAGGTATCCTTACTTTGGTACTTGGGTTTATCTTTTTACATCCCTTTGAGCACGGTGGTCATGGTGAAAATGTGGGCAGTACCAGGTTTTGGGCGGTTCTCCTTCAAAACAGTACTTTCTGGTTGCTTGTTGTAAATGCAAGCATGTTCTTTATTGCTATAACCACATTGGCAATGGGTGGATGGCAGGTAGCATTGAAGCGCGTTCCGGAGGCCATATCTTCTGTTGTTCCAATTCTGGGTGTAATCACTTTAATAATACTTATAGCCATTGTTCTCGGAGGTCGCACCGATATTTACCATTGGTTGGATAAAGAGGCTGTAGCTAATGATAAACTTTTGAAAGGAAAACAAGGCTTTTTAAATCCAACATTCTACCTTGCTTTTTCTATACTTGCCGTTGGACTTTGGGCCTGGATCGGGTATAAAATGAGGCAACTTTCTAACAATGATGACCGCGACGGTCAGCTGAATAATGAGCGGGGAAGAAAATGGATCTGGACGAATACTGTTTGGGCTTCTATATTCCTGGTAGTATTTGTATTGACAGTAGCCTCCACCATTCCATGGCTTTGGTTAATGAGTATTGATGCACATTGGTTTAGCACCATGTACAGCTGGTACACATTTGTGAGTACTTTTGTAGCAGGCATTGCATTAATAACCTTATTCGTAGTGTACCTGAAAAACCAGGGCAAACTAGAATATGTAACTGAAGAACACATCCATGACCTCGGAAAATTTATGTTCGCCTTTTCTATCTTCTGGACATATTTATGGTTCTCCCAGTACATGCTGATTTGGTATGCAAATATTCCTGAGGAAACGGTTTATTTCAAACCCAGGGTACAGGGTCCGTACCATGGGCTATTCTTATTTAACCTGATCGTGAATTTTGTTTGTCCGTTCCTGATCCTGATGAAGAAAAGCACCAAGCGGAACTATGCAATTATTACATTCACTTCAGTGCTTATCATTTTTGGCCATTGGATTGATTTTTACCAGATGGTGATGCCGGGTACGGTTAAGGATCATCCAACTTTGAGCTGGTTTGAGTTCGGAATCCCTTTGGGATTTGTAGGATTGATCATGTGGGGTACAGGTCGATATTTTTCAAAAGTTTCATTACTGGCGAAAAATCATCCATTCCTGAAAGAAAGTATGATTCATCACACTTAAGTAAGTGGGCAGGTGCAGTGGGCAGGAGCTGTTGGCAATTGTTGCGTATAGAGAAATAGGATTAATTATCAAGTTTGAATTTAAAGAATTGACATTTGTCAGCAGTTAATTGTCAATTGAATAAATAACTTCGCATCATGAATGAGATTTTTTTGATAGCCATAGTAGTCTTGGTTTTTGTAGTCATTTTCCAGATCGCAAAGGCAAGCGAGTATGTCAGCATCTTAAAAGGGGAAGAGAAGGCACGCAAACAAACAAACCGTATCAATGGGTTTATGCTTGTTGCATTTCTCATTCTTGGTTTAATTGGTGTTTGGTGGTGTAATGATTTATATTATGGCAAAACTTTATTTCCTCAAGGCTCTGCTTCAATAGAAGGAGAAGATATCGACCGGATGTTACTTATTACGACTGCAGTTTGTGGTGTTGTATTTTTTCTTACGCAGGTATTGCTTTTCTGGTTTGCTTTTAGGTACCAGGAAAGCGATAAACGCCGGGCATACTTTTTTACACATGATAATAAGCTGGAGCTTATTTGGACGAGCATCCCTGCGATAGTACTTACTGTCCTGGTAGTTATTGGTTTAAAATATTGGTTCCAGTTTACATCCGATGCACCGGAGAATGCCCAGAAAATTGAAGTAACTGGTCATCAGTTTGGTTGGGAATTCCGTTACCCGGGAAAGGATAAAATCTTAGGTAAAAAGAATTTTAAAATGACGAATCCTGAGCTGGGAAATCCTCTCGGGGTAGATTGGAATGATCCTACGAGCCATGATGATATTCATGTAGCGACAATTGCACACATGGTTGTGAATAAGCCGGTGAAGTTGATCATCCATTCGCAGGACGTGATTCATGATGTGGGATTGCCACATTTCAGGATGAAGATGGACGCTGTGCCCGGTATTCCGACAACACTCTGGTTTACGCCTAAGTATACCACGAGAGAAATGAAAGCGAAAACCCAGAATCAAAATTTCGTGTATGAGTTAGCGTGCGACCAGATGTGTGGCAGGAGTCATTACTCCATGAGGGGTGAAATTATTGTTGAAACCCAGCAAGAATTTGACGCATGGATAGCCCAGCAAAAATCTGAACATTCAAAGATTGGCCAGGGCAATAATCCATCTGTAAATCCTAAAATCGATTCAACAACAATTGCTGCTCCAGTGGCGCAGGTAACAAAGAAATAATTTCATTTTTCCCCGTTCGCTCCGGCAAGGGAGATCAAGAAAATAAGAAAACATGAGCAACGACGCAATATTGCATGGACATGAAACGGTCTCACATGGTGGAGATCATGGTGTCCATGAACATACTCATCACCACGAAACATTTGTTTCAAAATATATCTTTAGCCAGGATCATAAAATGATTGCCAAGCAATTCCTGGTTACCGGAATAATCTGGGCAATTATTGGCGGATTATTCTCTGTGCTTTTTCGTTTGCAATTAGGCTACCCCAATGAAACCTTTCCTTTCCTGGAAGACTTGTTGGGCAGATGGGCGAAAGGTGGAAAGTTAGACCCGGAATTTTATTATGCCCTGGTTACAATGCATGGTACTGTTCTCGTTTTCTTCGTACTAACGGCAGGCCTTAGCGGAACTTTTGCCAACTTTCTCATCCCACTTCAGATTGGAGCCAGGGATATGGCTTCACCGATGTTGAACATGTTGTCTTACTGGTTTTTCTTCACAGCTTCAGTAATTATGTTTTCTTCTTTATTTGTACAAACTGGTCCTGCCAGTGGCGGGTGGACTATTTACCCTCCATTAAGCGCACTTGGAGATGCTTCTTCAGGATCAAAAATAGGTATGGATCTATGGCTTGTGAGTATGGCAATGTTCATCGTATCGTCACTCCTTGGCGGACTTAATTATATTTCCACCATTCTGAATATGCGCACAAAGGGGATGAGCATGACAAGATTGCCATTAACTATTTGGGCACTGTTTTTTACAGCAGTTTTGGGCGTATTATCTTTCCCAGTTTTATTATCCGGAGCGATCCTCCTGCTTTTCGATCGGAACCTGGGAACCAGTTTCTTCCTTGACGAAATTGTTGTAGCAGGAAAGATTCTTCCAAATGAGGGTGGAAGCGCTATTCTTTTCCAACACCTTTTCTGGTTTTTAGGACACCCCGAAGTATATATTATTATTCTGCCAGCGATGGGAATTTCATCTGAAGTATTATCAGTAAATAGCCGTAAGCCAATTTTCGGCTATATGGCCATGGTTGGCTCTTTATTTGCAATTACCATCCTGGCATTCCTGGTATGGGCACATCACATGTTTGTAACGGGACTTAACCCTTTCCTCGGATCCTTTTTTGTATTGCTCACACTGCTTATAGCTGTACCCTCCGCAATTAAAGTATTCAACTGGCTTACAACACTCTGGCGGGGTAGTATCAGGTTTACACCAGGGATGCTGTTTGCGATTGGTTTTGTAAGCCTTTTTATTTCAGGGGGACTAACCGGTATTTACCTTGGAAACTCTGCATTAGACATTCACTTGCACGATACTTATTTTATTGTAGCGCACTTCCATATTGTAATGGGTGTAGCAGGAATGTTCGGAATGTTTGCCGGCATTTATCATTGGTTTCCCAAAATGTATGGCCGGTATCTTAACAGCACACTTGCCTACATACATTTTTGGGTTACAATGATCGGGTCCTACCTGATTTTCTGGCCCATGCATTATGAGGGATTAGCAGGTATGCCAAGACGTTATTATGATTTCAGCAACTGGGAATCTTTTAATATGTTCAAGGGTTTGAATGAATTCATCAGCTTCGTTTCAATCATGGTATTTGCTGCCCAGTTACTTTTTGTTTTCAATTTTTTCTATTCCATGTTCAAAGGAAGGAAAGTGACCACACAAAATCCATGGAGTTCAAATACCATGGAGTGGACAACGCCAATTCATCCCGGTCATGGTAACTGGAATGGAGAGATCCCTGAGGTTCATCGCTGGGCATATGATTATGGTAAAGATGGTAGAGAGTTTATTAGTCAAACAGAACCAGTAGGCGCTGATGAGAGCAAACATTGAGAATTTTAAAATAGGAGATATAATATTGGAGAAAAATGAAACCAGTATTCCCGGCTCAGCTTCGTTTATGCTGGCCAGTAAGGTGAAAGATTATTTTCAACTAATCAAATTCACTTTAAGTTTCATGGTAGTGTTCAGTTGTGTAGTATGTTACCTGCTGGCTCCAAATGTTGAATTTGATCTCCTTTCAGTTCTTTTATTATTTATGGCAGGAATGATGGTCTGCGGCTCAGCAAATGCAATCAACCAGGCAGTGGAAAAAGATACTGACGCTATGATGAAGCGAACAGCTTCAAGACCTGTTGCATCGGGAAGGATGTCTGAAAAAGAAGCCTGGGGTTTTGCAATTATCACAGGCGTGATTGGTATCCTTGTATTGTGGCAGTGGTTTAATTTCCTAAGTGCAACGATTGGTTTACTAAGTTTGTTTCTGTATGCTTTTGTTTATACTCCACTGAAAAAAGTGAATTCCATTTCAGTGTTGGTAGGCGCGTTCCCCGGTGCTCTGCCTTGTCTTATCGGTTGGGTTGCGGCAACAAACGAGTTAAGCACGGGAGGTTGGGTACTTTTTGGAATCCAGTTTTTATGGCAATTTCCGCATTTTTGGGCGATTGCCTGGGTGGCACACCAGGATTATTCGAAAGCAGGATTTAAGCTCCTGCCAAGTAGATCAGGCCCAACGAAATTTACAGCATTGCAGACGATAATGTATTCTGCGCTGATGATTCCGGTAGGCTTGTTGCCTTATTTTTTTAAAATCAGCGGGGTTATCTCTTTATATGTTTTATTGATTTGTAATATTTATATGGTTTATGTCAGCGTACAATTGTACATAAAGATGAGTGTACCGGCAGCAAGAAGAGTGATGTTTAGTTCTTATTTATACCTGGCTGTTGTGCTGATTTCTCTGCTGGCTGATAAAGCCAGATAGGGTGCAGTCAGCATTAAAAGGCGGTTGTGTGTAGAGATTGCCTGCGGCTGTCTTTGCGATCAAAATCGGCATTAGATATTCGGCTATCTCTGAAATGATGCAGAAAAAAAGATAATAAAAACAATAATGTTATATAATGATAGCTGTGGCGAATGAACAAAAAAAGAGAATACATCCGCATAAATTTACCATGTGGATCGCTATTGGTAGCATTGTGATGATGTTTGCCGGACTAACAAGTGCGTATATTATAAAGCGTAACCAGGCAAATTGGTTGAGTTTCGAATTGCCCATTGCATTTTGGTATTCAACAGCTGCAATTGTAATAAGCAGCATTACCATATGGCTTGCAGAGCGATATTTTAAAGATCGGGAAATGGTAAAGTATGGGCAGTTGTTGATT
>JBKJPO010000415.1:0-10509 GCA_046595095.1 Chitinophagaceae bacterium | reverse complement strand
TGGCAAAAATCAATTTTGAATTACGCTTGTGAGCAGGGTCTCAAATTCATTTATGTCAAAAGGCTTAGCAAGACAAGTATCTGCGCCTGCTGAGCGCGCGAGACTTTTGATATCGTGGTTGGCAGAAAAGTAAATAACCGGAATCTTTTTTAATTCAGGGTCAGCTTTCAACAATTGAGTAGCTACAATTCCACCTGTATCAGGGATCCAGTTATCCATCAGGATCACATCAGGGAGTATTTCCTTTACCATTATCAATATATCGTTACAATGTGGGCATGTATGAACTTCCCAGCCTTGCTCAGTAAGAATGTATGAACAGATGGATAAAATATCTACATCATCATCAAGGATTAAGATTCGTTTCGTCATATTGCTGCCCGAGCATATTGTTTGGTGAAGGTCTGCTAATCATGGAACATATCAAATCAATTTCCGATTGAGTTATTAATCGGTAGTTTTGAAGCCATTATTAGCTATAGCATAATTGGGTCCAGCAATCTGAATTCAGGTGTTTTCAAAATATTTTTACCGAAATTGTTGCTTTCAATTAATTTTGATTTCCCTGTATTATGTCATAAATCCGGTCCATCTACATGACCTTGTGTTTTTGAGATATCAGATAAAAATAAATACATGAAATACTGGCTTGTGAAATCAGAACCAACTGTTTATGGATTTGATCAATTAATAAAAGATAAACGAACATCCTGGGAAGGCGTTAGAAGTTATGCTGCCCGAAATAATTTGCGGTCAATGCAGAAAAATGACAAGCTATTATTTTATCATAGTAATGAAGGTAAAGTAATCGTCGGCATTGCAAAAGTGATTAAGACCGGTTACCAGGATCCAACCACAACTGATCCCAATTGGCTGGCAGTTGATATCGCAGCAGTCAGAAAGCTCAAAAAACCTGTTACACTTGAGCAGGTAAAAGGCGAGCCATTATTAAAAGATTTTGAGCTTATAAGAATATCAAGATTATCAGTCGCTGCAGTAACAGAGAAAGAATGGAACATGATAATGAAGATGGGAGGGGAGTAGATTGAGTGTGAACTTTTTTCTTTTCACGCGGAGAAAAAAAGCTAATTCCATCGAACGAGACTTAATATCATACTAAGTTGGCTTCTTTAACGCCTCTAAAACCTCCGAACGCCTTCGTCTTGAAACCTCTATCTCCATTTTATCTTTAAGGATAATCCTATGATCAAGTGTTAGCTCCACAATGTAAGTCGCATTCAAAAGATGAGATTTGTGCACACGAAGGAATCCATAATCTGAAAGTATTTCCTCATACTCCTTGATCGTTTTAGATGCCACAATCGTACTGTTGTCTGCCATGTGAAAATGTGTGTAATTGTTATGACCTTCGCATCGCACGATTTCGAATGGCGAGAGCATTCGCAATCCATTATGTGTATGCAGTGCAAGCCTGTAATCTTTATTCTCCTTCGTGTTAAGATTGTTCTGGAAATTTTCATAAAGTTGTTGAAGTTGTTGTTTTTCGCTTCGCTTTTCGAGATAGCGATTCACTGCCTCTTTCAACTCTTCAGCATCCACAGGTTTCAAAAGGTAATCGAGGGCACTAAAACGAATAGCCCTAATCGCATACTTGTTGTAGGCTGTGGTAAATATCACACTGAAATCATATTTTGATATTTTAGAAAGTAGCTCAAAGCCTGAAATGAATGGCATTTGAATATCCAGGAATAATAAGTCCGGTTTAAATGTGCGGATCATTTCCAATCCTTCAACTGCGCTCGTTGCTTTTTTAATTTGTTTAATCGCTGGTGCATTTTTTTGTACCAGGTATTCCAGCATATCTGCAGACAATGCTTCATCATCTATTATCAGCGCTTTAATATTTGGTTCATTCATAAACTGCAGGTAATTGAATTGTAACTCTTGTTCCGGTTATAATATGATTTTCTTCGAGATCCTCCAATACTATTGATGTTGGTATGTGATATTGTTTCTCTAAAAGCACGAGGCGTTCACGAATGATTTGCAATCCCTTTGATTCCTGTGCTTCTCCATTAAGATGCTCTGCTTTTTTTTCCCGGGCGGCTTTGATGCCTATACCGTTATCTTTTACTATACACACTAACTGTTCTGATCCCTTTCTCATAAAATCAATAATGAGCCTGCGTTTGCCTTCCTTGTGCAGTAAACCGTGCCATACTGCATTTTCAACAATCGGATGGATTATGAAAGAGGGGAGTAGTGTATCTTCTTCGTCAAGTTCCTCGCTGATATGAATGCTATGGCTAAACGAACTTCCAAACCGCAGGGATTCCAATTGCAGGTATAGATCAAGCATTCTTTTTTCATCCTTAAGTGTAATCAGGTTATTGCCACTCTCATCAAGAACAAGCCGCATAAGTTTTGAGAATTTATTGAGATACTCGAGGCCTTCATCATTTTTTTTGCTTGCTACCAATTGCGCAATTGAATTAAGGCTATTAAAAATAAAATGGGGATTCATCTGGCTCCTCAATGCGGTAAGTTGCGATGCGGCAAGGTCCTGGTTGAGTTTAAAAAATTCCACTTCTTTTTCCATTGCCTGGTGTGCCGATTTTACCTTGGCCATTTTCTCGGCGCAAAGAGAAGCAATTGTTGTAAGGATATGCAGGTGCCGGCTGGTATAAAAGTTTTTTTCGGGATATTCACTATCGATTACTCCAAGCACTTTGCCTTCATTCAAAATGGGGACGGTGATTTCTGATAACCGGCGTGCGTCGTCAATGATGTAACGCGGATCTGCAGAGGTATCACTGATGATAAGCGCCTTACCTGTTTCCGCCACTGTACCTACAATGCCCTGGCCGAGGGGAATTTCAATTGGGTAAAGGATCTTGTTTTCTTCGGTGGTTTTAGGACCCCAAGCGGCTTTTTGAATAAGTATATTCCGATCTAAATCAATAAGGTATATTACACAATCTTCAAACCCTAATTTCGAAATACAATTCCTTGCAACATCCCACAGGATATCGTCAACAGTTTTTTGTTCGGAGATCGATGTTGCAAAATAATTGATGACCTGTTCTATTTCGAGTTGGTACTGGTAACTAATGGTTTTTAATTTCTGGATCTCCATTTTTTCTCCCTCGCCTTTTTTAATCATGCGCTCCCGTTTTTTTAGCAAATAAAAGATCAACATGCAAACCAAAACAACCGTTGCGGCAACAAACCACCACGTATTCCAGAACGGTGGATTAATAACATAGGCGAAGCTTTCAATCTTACTCCATTTATTTGTTCCATTCGATGCTTTCACTTCAAATAAATAACTGCCTGGACGCAGGTTACGAAAATTTGCAGTTCTGTTTTTCCCTGCATCCGTCCAGGTACTATCTAATCCTAAAAGCCTGAATTTGTATATTGTTGATAATGGTTCAGAAAGATTAATGCTGTTGAAATCAAAAGAAATATCGTTAATGTTATAAGATAATTCGAGCTTAGATGGCTTTTCCAACCCGCTATGTCCTGGCTGGTAAACACTAGTCTTATTCCCCTTTCCATAAGAAACCTGGGTTAGATATACAGGCGATGTGCCGATAAACTGTAATGCGTTGCCTGGATGAAAATTAAATAATCCGGAAGATGTGCCAATCCAGATTAGACCATTCTTAGCCTGTAACATTTTCGCAGAATGATAATTATCATTTACAAAACCATGAACAAGTGAAAAATTTATGACGCCAAAATCCATATCTCCTGCTTTTTCAATGCGGGTGAGACCAGAATAACTTATTGCCCATATTACATCATCTTTATCAATTATCATGGAGAGGTATAACATTGAAGAGAGCCCATCGGCTTCGGTTAACTGGCGAATAAGTTTAAGTGACCCCGTGTTGGTAAACCTGCATACTAGTATACCATCGCCAATAGTACTTATCCATGCATTGTTTTTCTTATCAAGTGAAATATTAGTGATGAAATGATTTTTTCGGGGTGCGTCTTCAATATGAATCGAACGCAGGGAATCGCGAACAATTTCAAACAATCCATAACTGCTCCCAAACAAAAATCCTCCACCCGGTTTTTCGATCCCTGTTTTAAAGACTGCATAATTATTACTACCGCTGTTACTAAGCCAGTTCTTAAAAGCAGGCTGTTGTTCTTGTGGGTTAATTATTATTTTACTTATACCGTTATCTCCGGCTGCATAAAGTTGTTTATCCTTTGTATATAATAGAAATAAGTTGGTGTTATCCCTTAGCCCTTGTTTTTTTGTAAATATTGCTTTACCTGTTTTGCTTTTTACAGCTATACCCTGAAAACCACTGCCAAACCAGGTATTACCATCTTCATCTTCAATCATGTCAGAAATTTGGGCGCGATCAAAAATCTTCCCGGTGAAAGAAAATAATTCCCCTCCATTAGCCTTTCTGAAGAGCATACCATGATTTCCGCCAACAAGCAGATCCCCGTTTTTCATTTCCCTCATTGAATAAACTTCATCAAAACCTGGTAGTTCAGGTTGGATTACAGCAGAAAAAAGTCGCTTGCGTGCATGAAGAAGTTTTTCATGTGTACCAATCCAAAAATTATTCTCAACATCCTGGATCACATAACTTCCCCATTCCCAATATTTATCTGGCAGGAGCACCTCGGCCTCGAGTAAACGCTTTTGTGGATCGAGACGGTAAATGCCGGTGGTTGCGAAATAAAAAACCTGCCCGTTTCGAATGTGCAATCCATTTCCATTTCCAAAATTTCCAGTGAAAGTGTGCAACTTATTTTTCCCAAAGAGATGTAGCCCTGTAAAAATGGACGTAAAGTAAAGTTCGCCATTTCCTGCTGCTGCCAAACCGGTGACTACATCAGCTTTCACTGTGCTTTCCCATAATATTCGAATACTATCTTTGGCAAGACTGTAAATCCTGTACCCATCCGTGATAAATATCTGTCCTTCATCCGAAACAATGTTGATCGAAGTATTTGAAATCGGGAACATTTTTTTCCATGCAGGCAAAATGTATTTGCTAAGTTCAATTTTTCCGGCTGATATCACTTCCTTCATTTGAGCTTTTGAAAAATATGCCGGCCCCGCACTGGTAGCCATCCAGGTGCCGCCTCCTTTGTCTGTTGTAAAAGCATAAACGGGCACTGACTTTTCAGAAAAAGAGATGAAGCTCATTTTATGCTCGAGCAATTTGAACAAACCACTCTCAGCGCCTATGAGGTAACCGTTGTCTTTATCTTCCCTTATGCAATATGCCCTTCCCAGTCTTGTTTCCCCGCTAAATAAAAAATTTTCAAATCCATAACCATTATAACTGCTTATGCCTGCAGAATGTGCGACCCATAATTTTTTTTTTGAATCCTGTAAAATACTTGTAACATCCGAAGAGGCCAGTCCCTTGACAGGCGTAAAAGGAACAATAGTGTATTGGCTCTCCTGCGGATAGGCATCAAAGGAGATGCAACTCGTCACTATCATGATAATAGGCAGGGCTTTCAAAATAAATTTTTGAACGAGTTTTGGCAAACGGCTTTTTTTAGTTGTTTAATTTACTTAATCATTTCCAGATCCTTAAACATAATTAAGTTTTAATCCCTTGACACAAAGGCCTTTGTTATATTGCGGTAGGTAAAAATGAGCAAGCGGTATTTGAAAATACATTTAAGTTTGCAGCATGAAAAATCTGGTAGTGCTTACCGGCGCCGGGATGAGCGCTGAAAGTGGATTAAAAACTTTTCGTGACAGCGACGGCCTCTGGCATGGCTATGATATATATGAGGTTGCTTCACCCCGTGGATGGATTAAAGATCCAGGTATAGTACTCGAATTTTATAACATGCGCCGACGTGATGTAGCTGCAGCAAATCCTAATGCTGCACATTATGCCCTGGCTGAACTGGAAAAAGAATATAAGGTAATCATCGTTACACAGAACATAGATGACCTTCATGAGCGTGCGGGCTCGAGCCACGTTATTCATTTACATGGAGATATTTTCAAGATGCGGAGTGAGGCTTTGACAGGTATCAATTACCCAATTAAGGGTGACATTAATCTTGGCGACCTGGCGCCTGATGGAGCCCAACTCCGACCTGATATTGTTTGGTTTGATGAACCGGTGCCAATGATCCGTCATGCTGCCAATATAATGACCGGGGCAGATATTTTTGTGCTTATCGGGACTTCATTACAGGTTTACCCCGCAGCAGGATTAATCAACTTCGTGCCAATTGATGTTCCGAAATACATTATCGATCGTAAGATACCCGGCTTCATGCCAGTCCCGAACATTCATTTAATTGAAAAACCTGCAACGGAGGGAATGGAGGAATTGGTAAAATTATTGAATAGTAAAATGTAATTTATTCAGATTTTCATACTATGTTTATTAGATCATTTACATGAATAAAATAATATGCATCTTACTTTTTGTAAACTTGTTCTATTTAAAAAGTTCTTCACAAAAAATAATAAATATAGTTAAGATTGTCTCTTCCGGTGATTACACTAATCCCATTATTTCACCGGATGGTAAACGCTTACTTTTGACAAAATCGAATTTTAAAGGCGTCTATATTTATGAGATCAAATCAAAAAAAATAACTGAAGCCTCCAATAAGGTCGGGAGTGGATATGGATATTCCTGGTCACCGGATAGTAAAACAGTTTATTTTAAGGAAAAAAATCAGGACGACTATGTAAAAAACTCTTTTGTGAAAAGCTATAATTTGAATTCAAAAATCTATAAGAATCATCCGGAAATTAATCACAATTATATAAACCAATTTGTATCTGCAAAAAATATTGATGATGTAGTCGTTTATACAAATCCAACGTCACTAAAAATTGAGGCCAGGAAGCTTAACTCAGCTAAGTCCTGGATAATCACAAATGATGAGGGATCATTTTATAATGCAATTTTATCCAATGATAAAAAAAGCGTTATTGTGCATAAAGGCGCTGATATTTATCTGTATCATGCCAATGGTTCCGGACTAATTAGAAAATTAGGAACAGGCATAGCAACCTCCTGGTCTCGTGATGATAATTATATTCTCGGTTTTCTCGACGTAAGCAAGGATGGCCATGAAATAAGCAACTCGGATCTGTATTTTTTTAATTCCCGAAAAAATGAAGTGAAAAAAATAACCAATACGAGTACTGTTTTCGAGATGTATCCATCATTTGCTAATGTTAAGAATAGAATTATTTTTTCCGACGAAAAATCCGGTTCTGTTTTCATGGCTGATATAAATTTTTAAATTCAAAAAGTGAAACTGGTTAAAATTTTGTTTTTCCTTCTTTTCATTTCCAGCTTTGGAAAGGCACAAATAATTGTATTGGATCCCGGGCATGGATATGGTGCAACTACAAGTGATAACCCGGATGGAAGAACCGCAATAGAAATTGAAACTTCACTGGAGGTTGGACTTAGAACAAGGACTTTAATTCAAAATAGCTGTACATGGACTGTGCAAATGACCAGGACAACCAATATCAATGGCTTTGTAACTTTAGCTCAAAGGGTTGAAATGTCAAACAACTGGAATGCTGATAGATTTTTAAGCATTCATTGTAATGCAGGAGGCGGTACAGGTACAGAAACATTCTATTGTACATTGAACGAATTATACACTGCAGATGATGTTGCATTTGGCCTTAAAATCCAGGCTGACATGGTATCCTATGGACAATGGGCAAACAGGCGTTGCGTAGAAGATAATACTTACCTGGGGTATCATCTTTATGTTTTGCGAAATACGACGGCAACATCCTGTTTAAATGAGATAGGCTTTGTGGACCATGCAGGTGATGCCGCAAAATTAACCAACACGGCCTGGAGGGATAATTTTGCAAATGGTTATTTCAATGCTTTTAAATCAAATTTAAATTTGACCTGTAATGTTGCAACACCTGGGCCAGGCGGATTTAATTTAACGCTAACGCCTGAGTGCAATGGAACTACAAGCCAGTTAAGGCTAAACTGGACTTCATCTTCTAATGCTACTTCTTACGATATTTACCGCAATGGGAGCCTTTATTTTGGAGGAGTTACAGGAACTCAATTTATCAATACACCAGTTACTGTTGGAACTTCATATTCCTACCAGGTGAGAGCAAAAAATACAGGTGGCATTGTAAGCAATTCAAATGGCGCCCTTGCTGCAACAGCTCCTGTTTGTACGCCGCCCGGAGCATTCACCCTAACGCTTACGCCTGAGTGCAATGCAACAAAAGGTCAGATCAGGCTTAACTGGACTGCTTCAGCAAATGCCAATTTTTATGATATTTACCGAAATACCTTTCTTTATGCAAGTTTAAGCCCATCTACCCAATTCATAGATACTGTAGTAAACATCGGGGAATTGCACACATATTATGTGAGGGCAATTAATTTGGGGGGTAATACAAATAATGCCAATGGCTCTTTGTCCGGCAATATTATCAATGCACCAAACTTATGGCTTGGAAATCTGAGTACCTCCTGGGATGATGCGGGCAATTGGAGTTGTGGTTTTGTACCCGGTATTGAAACTAATGTTATCATCCCGGTTGGAACTACATATAATTGCACAATCTCTTCACCTGCTTTTTGTCGAAGTTTGTCCGTATCCCCGGGTGCGGTTTTCAATGCAAATGGTAATCTCACGATAGGGAATTGAATAGTTCAACTTCCCGGTTCAGGTAATATTTTTTCTTTAAACACAATCCCATTTCTCTCCAGCTCTATCAATACCGGTTCATAGATCTCCGGAATTATAGGAATGTGCAGCCCACGGGTCTTTATCGTACCCTGCAAAATTAATTTCGCTGCAATTCCTAAGGGTAAACCAACTGTTTTTGCCATGGCTGTTCTTGTACTATTTTCTCCTTTCACGATAAAGCTGCTCTCAATCTTTTCTTTTTGTTCACCCGGCATTAAATAGCTGATCTCATGAAGCATGACGATCATGTCTTTATCACCAGGTTTCAATACCAGCTTTTTTTCAAGAATCATTTGTAGCACATCAATGGCACTGCACCATCCTTTATTGATCAATTCTTCACTTTCCAATTCGAGATAATCCAGCTGCTCGCTGGTAAGTCTTACTTCATGCAGTTTATTTATAACGTTAGCGCTTGCCCGCTTCTTTAAATCAGCGAGCTCGATGTTTTTCAGATCGCCATCCGGCTCAACAATCATAAATCCCTTAAACGCTCCCTCATCCTCGTTCTTCTCCTCATTGACCGCTTTAGCTTCTGATTCGGCCATATCAAGGTTTTCCAGTCTTGAAATAAGTTCTTTTACTTCAGCCAGCTGCCTCGACATCTTCTCTTCCAGATGCCCTGTTGCATTGAACCTGGCCAGGTGCTCTGTGTAAAATTGTTTTATACTCAATCCATCTGAATCGAAGCGTTGATACTCGTCCGTTAGTTTAAGGAAAAGAATGTTGTTCCATCCAAAACTGAATTCGGGGTAACGCAATGTCGTGCGCATAAAAGTCTCTGCAGTATCCAGTCCATAGAGTGACATGTAATCCAATGAATCCCGGTTTGGATAGTATGCCAGCCAGCCGAGTCCGTCCATTTTAAATGCCCGCTGAGAATCAAACAACTGTTCATACGGCAGTTTCACAACTTTACCATTCTCTTTGTATCGCGCCCCGGCTTTACCTGCCATTACGATATTTCTAGGGTTCCAGCTTATCTTATAATGCCAGGGATTATCATCGCTCTCCGGAGCTACCAATCCGCCACAATGAGAAACAAATGATGTTATCTTGCCCCCTTTATCCAGGATGCTGTGAATTAATTTCATCGCACTCATGTGATCAATTCCTGGGTCCAGACCCATCTCGCAAAGGAAGAGAATACCACTTTTTTCAATCTTCTCACTGAGCGCCCTCATTTCATCATCCACATAAGAAGCCGTGAGCAAATGCTTTTTAAAAAAAATGCAATCTTTTGCAACAAGTAAATGAAGGGTAGGGGGTAGAAGCGAAATAACCAGGTCAGCGTTCCTGATAATTTCCTGGCGGGCAGCTTCATGCTCTACATCAATCGAAATCGCCTTGCCATTAACTCTTCCCATAACTTTTGATTCTGCAAGTGATAAATCGCCATCACAGACAATTACTTCCCATTCAGCGGTGTGTACTTCTTCAAGTAAGTAATCAATCAAGCAGGTTGCGGATTTCCCTGCACCAAGAACTAGTATTTGTTTCAAGTGAACTATTTTTCGCAAAATAAGTTATGAAATATGAATTATGAAATATGATTATAAAATTATTAGTTCATAGTTGTATCACTGCTTTTTGACATATTTCACGTTAATAATGATTTGCAATTGCAGAAAAATAATCTTAAAATCTTTGATGCAAATTATTATCAAAAATTTCATAATTCATATTTCATAATTCATATTTAAAGAAACCAATTGCTTTTTAACATATTTAATTTTAAATAGGGTATGCAATTCCAGCAAAGAAATAATCTTAAATTCTTAGAATTCAAATTATAATCAAAATTTCATAATTCATATTTCATAATTCATATTT
>JBKJPO010000371.1:0-3148 GCA_046595095.1 Chitinophagaceae bacterium | reverse complement strand
GATCTCTTTCTCCCACAACCCTGGCCTGGCTTTGAATTAGCGTGATATAAAATCCAATCTTCTTTACCATCCGGTGATTTAAAAAATGAATTATGACCAGGAGCGTAGACTTCATTTTCAGTAGATCGGTCAAAGACGGATTGAGGTGATTTTTGCCACAATGAAGAATCCAATAAATTTTTTTTCCCGGTGAATGTCAACATGCCTAAACTATAATTTTCTGTCCAACAGCCACTGGCTGAGTAAATTAAAAACAATTTCTTTTTATTTTTTAAAACTTGCGGCCCTTCATTCACATTTACATGAGGGGGATTATTTGGATCATTCAAATCTCCGTGCATTTCCCAATCATATATAGCTTTGGATATTCTTACCCGTTTCCCTTCAATTGTCCAGGGATTTTTCATCTTTGCAATATAAATATCCTGGCTTCCGTTCTTGTCTCCCTCCCATCCCGACCATATCATATACATTTGTTTCCGATGTTCAAACACAGAACCATCAATAGCCCATTTATCTGATGGATCGGAAATTTTTCCTTTAAACTCCCATGTTCCTGTGAATGGATCAGCAAATTTATTTTCCAGGACGTACATGCGGTGTTTGTTATTGTCACCATCATCCCCAGCAAAATAAACATACCATTTGTTATTGATGAAATGAATTTCAGGTGCCCACAATTGTTTGGAATAAAGCGTGTTTGGCGGTGGAACAAATACAGTTTTATGGGCTGCTGTTTTCAATGCCGCCAGGTCATCTGTTTTCCAGATAACAATACTGTCGCCCATAGTGTGGGTATAGTAATAATAGCCATCCTTATAAATGCTCCAGGGATCGGCACCAGAAGGCAAAAGTGGATTGGTAAATTCCTTATCCCTTTTTTGTGCCCCGGCCAAAACATGTAATAGTAAAATAAAACTCAATAAAGCAATGCATGGCTTTTGCATACGTTTAATAATTATTCACCTGAAGGTTTATTTATTGCAGCTCCTGAAGCAACGGGTTGTCCAAAATTGGGCGTACCATCCGCATTCCATGTTAGCTTTTGCATTCTCGGACTTCTGGCATCATTACAACCCTGTCCGGCAGAAGGATTAGCGTGATACAATATCCAATCTTCTGTACCATCAAAAGATTTAAAGAATGCGTTATGTCCCGGACCGTATGCTCCACCGGAAGTATTTTTCGTAAATACCGGTGATGTAGATTTAGTCCAATTTGTTGCGACCAATGGATCACTGCCCACTGTTAAACTCAACATACCTAAAGCATAATCATCCGTCCAGCATCCACTGGCAGAATATACCAGGAATACTTTTCCGGCAGCATTGCTTATAATTTCAGGTGCTTCATTCACAGCAGGTGGCGATCCAAACATTTCCCATGAAAATTGAGGAGAAGAAATAAGGGATCGCGGAGTGCCAAGTGTCCAAGGATTTGTCATACGCGCAATATAAATTCTTTGTGTTCTATCAGCGGCTGAAGCTTGCCCACTCCAGATAAAATAATTGCTCCCTGAGTAAGTAAAAACAGTACCATCGATGGCAAAAAAATCTCCGGCAGGATCATAAATTTTTCCCATATCTGCCCATGTTCCAACTCTTGGGTCAGCACTTGCATTTTCTAATACAAAGGTTCGTTGCGTACTCAAATCAGAAGAAGATCCGGCCGTGTAATATGCATACCATTTGTTGTTGAGGAAATGTAATTCCGGTGCCCAAACGTTCTGTGAATTAGGACCGGCGGCAGGGGCTGACCAAATGGTTTGAGCCACTACATTCTTTAATTCAGACATCTTCTGTGTTTTCCATACAGCAATTCTGTTACCCAAAGTATGGCTATAATAATAATCATTATCCTTTTTTATAACCCAGGGATCAGGGCCCGATGATAATAATGGATTAGTAAATGTGTTGGTAGGAATTATTGGAGGATTGGTTCCCCCGCCATCCGACTTCTTGCCGCAGGAATGAGCAGTAATTATTATAAGGAAAAATGCAATTCTAAGTTTTATCATTGGAAAATTATTTCTATTTGAAATGCTTACTCACGGAAAGGCATAACTGCTTTTTATATCCAATCAATAATTGATCCTGTCATTGCTGGAATAAATCCCAGTGGCAAATAGCAAATGTTTCAATGGATCATTTTCATCCCTTTTGCGGAAATTCTCCATCGGACCGTACATATATTTTCTTTTATCCCCCCTCTCACCTCCACGTTATACCGGAAGTTAATTTAATACCCCGGATTCTGTGTAAGATTTGGATTTAAATCAATATCCGATTGTGGAATCGGGTATAATTCATGTCTTCCCACACGGAAATTAGTAAATTCCGGATCCCTGCTGGCGAGTGTAGGACTTAGATCTCCCCAACGGGCAAGATCTGCAAAACGCCATGCTTCTCCCGATAATTCAACAATTCTTTCATGCTTTAACTGGTTTAAAAAATCTGCCTGGTTAAGACCTGGCCTGGTCACTGATAAAAGTCTCATACCTGAACGAGCTCTTACCCGATCAACATGTGGATATGCAGCAGCTGTTTGGCCAAGACCATTTAATGCTTCAGCATACATTAATAATACGTCGGCATATCGAACCATCCGATAATTATTTGGGGAGTTAAAGCTTTCAAAATCTCTCCAATGATCATTGAGCAATTTGCGATACCATACTTTTCTCGAATCACCGCCAGTTCCATAACGACTGGCATGTGTTTGACCATAAATCATGGTAAAAGCTGGTCCCCGAACATCGGTCGAATCAAAAAGAAAAGTAACACCCAATCGGGGATCTCTTAAATTGGCAGCGGTTTTTTCTATATTAAACTCATCAACTACCCAACGACGGGCAGCTCCATCCTGGAAACCAGGCCCACCACCGGGGGCATAAAACTTTGCGATTGACGAACCGGGATTTGGACGTGCGCCCTCATCTACATCGTTATCACTATTCTCATCGTCTCTGCGCGCATATTGAATTTCGAATACAGATTCAACATTATTTTCTTTAGTAATGATAAAGTTATCCCTGTAATCGGTTGTAAGATTATAAATGCTCGCACCCGGGCCTGTTACCAGCCATGCAAATGCATCAGCTGCCAGTTGATATTTTTTTTGTTGCAAATAGGTTTTACCCAGCATCCCA
>JBKJPO010000040.1:0-5294 GCA_046595095.1 Chitinophagaceae bacterium | reverse complement strand
TTGTACCAGAAGTACTTGATATAAAAAGGTCATTATTATTCGAAGTTATTCCACTTGCTGTAACTGTTGCACCAAAATACAATGCATACTTAATACCCGTACCCCCGCGTCCTATTGAAATTATATTGTTCTGAAATTTAATATTGGTAGCGGTTGTGAGTTGATAAAACCCCCTGGTGATACCTGCAGTTGAAGACGCATTATCCAAAGAAATTGTATTATGAAAATAATGAACCCCATCTGAACCACTATTGTATAAACCATAGATTGTTCCGCTTCCACTATTGAAATTATAAAGCAGGTTATTTGAAATAATATTTTCCTGGGCAGGTAATGCATCATCACCATTTGAATAAATACCATAAGCAGTTCCGGTTTGAGTAGTAGCAGCCGTGTGGGTATCATGTATTCTGTTGGCATTTATATTTGCCCCCTTAGATCCAGCTCCTAACTCAATACCTGTAAATGTTGTTACCGCTAAACGATTCTTACGATGAATATCATTATTTATGATTATTGGCTTTTCGCAATTGTTAACTAAAATTCCTGTTGCATAAAAATCCTGGATGGTGTTATTGTTAATAGTGTTGTTGAGTGCATCCAGGCCGCCAGTATTTCCATATATGATAATTCCCTGGTAACCGCCAATTATCGTATTGTTGCTAGCTACAAGATAATTTGCATTATTACCGGCAGTGGTTACACTTGAAGTGGAATTGGAAGCTACAATTCCTGCACTGTTTGACTGGGTTGTACTTGTAACCGCGTTTACATTTATTGTACAATTTCCGATACTATCATTATCTGCGCCATTCATGAGATGTACGCCCCAGCCATATGTGGCATCAAGCCCAACAATATTTAGGTTGTTCAGGGAGACATATTTAGCACCGTCCAATTTTATTATGTGACGAGCTCCGGCAACCGGAGTAAACTGGAGGATTTGGCCATTACCATTAAATTTAATGGTGTTAACAGCGGAAGCACCAGTAATTGCAGGAATTGTAATCTGTTCTGTATAAGGGCCGCTACCTGGCGCTACATTAAATATTACGGGACCGTTTATACCACATTTAATATAATTCACCGCAGCACCAAATGTCTGAAAATTACTTCCCCCGGTTGCTACGGCACTATTGACTGTAAACGTTCCCGATACTAAACCTGGAGTTGTTACCAATAAACTGGCGGAATTAACTGTTGCACCACATGTTACAGCAACCCTGTAATAAGTAGAAGTGGTTTGTGAAATGGTCAAACTGGAATTGGTTGCTGCGGGAATAGGGGCAAAAGCTATATTATTTGGCGATGATTCCCATTGATAGGTTTGACCTGTAAAATTAGTTCCTGAAGAAAGCCCCAAAGTAAAATTCGAACCTGAACAAACAGGATTAGCTGTTGAGGTTACTGCACCGGGCGTGGGGGGATTTGTACATGGCAACACAGGTTCAAAAGTTATGCTGCCTACAAATCCTCTTGGATAATTTACGGGTGTTGAAGGCGGAACCGCACCTCCCCAACTAATATTATCCCCGGTTTTTAGATTAACCCCTGCTCCTGAAAAATTATTTACTCCTGCAACAACAAGTGACATATATCCAATAGTGGTTGCACCTACACAGATACCAAAGGTTTGACCGGCAGGTATGGTAATACTCAAAGTATTTGATAAATTTATTACAGCTCCGGAACTCACGATGGTCCCTGAACCAGCAGAGACCCAGCCGTTTTGTCCTGCACCAACCACGCCCTGTGTCCAGGTGGCTCCCGTGGAATTGACTGGAGTAGTATTGTATAACACCTGCCAGTTATTAGATGCGCTTGATAATAAATAGGCATCAACAGCTGTAATTCTTATTGGAAAAGCATTTGTATTTTCAACATTAAATGTTACAAGGCCGCTACTATTATTGTTAATATGCGTAGTGCTAATAGTCGTGGATTGCGCATATATTTTATTGACAGAGAAAATTCCAAAAAATAAAATGATGCATGAAATAATTGAGGGGTAAAATTTTTTCATAAATATTATTATAATTTAAATCGGTGGGAGTTATATTTTAAGTTGGTTCCAAACACAAATGGTAACTGAAAAAATACAACAGTTAAATATAAGTGCCGGGGGAAAATGGTGATTATATTCATAAAGACGTTGTCTAATTTTATTGGCATAGAATGTTTGAAAAGACGTTGAATGTTTTCTGAATCAAACTAAAAAAGCGATTAATATGATATGGAAATTAGAGTTGGCTGGAGCATTGATTCCATCGCCTGACGAATTTACTTAAAATCTAAGAGACCCAGTGTTGACTGTGAATTACTTTTTTTAGGCGGTCGGATAGGAACAAATAAAAAAGCCGCACTAAAGTTATTAGGACGGCTTATAAAATAAAAAATATTGTTTTATCCCAATGCCACCCGTTTAAACGTCACCACTTTCAAATCAGGTTTTACGCTCTTAAGATAGTCGGCTACAGATTGATTGCTATCCTTTACAAAAGGCTGTGCAAGTAATGTGCTTTCTTTAAAAAATTTATTAATCTTTCCCATGGCAATTTTTTCCGCCATCTCAGCAGGCTTGCCTTCGGCTTTAACCTGTTCAATCGCAATCTCTTTTTCCCTTGCGACAAGCTCAGGTGAAACAGATTCAGCATCAACCGCAATCGGGTTCATGGCAGCGATCTGCATGGCAACATCTTTGCCGGCTTCAGGAGCTGCCTGGTTCAATCCAACCAATACACCCATGCGGAAAGCACCATGAATATATGCTGCAACATAGTCAGCATCTACTCTTTCGAATTTTGAAACACTTATCTTCTCACTTATTTTTGCAACCTGCTCATGCAATTTATCCGCAACCGTTGCATCACCCATGGTAGAAGCATTAAGCTCTTCAACAGATTTTACATTATTTCGGATCGCAACATCCATAATAGACTGGGCGAATGCAACATATTCTGCATTCTTTGAAACGAAATCTGTTTCGCAACTTACATTGATTATGATACCCGATTTATTATCCGGAGTTGTTTTTGCTATGATCACACCTTCTTTTGCATCACGATCCCCACGAAGCGCCGCTACTTTCTGTCCTTTTTTCCGCAGGTAATCAATTGCAGATTCAAAATCACCATTACTTTCTGTCAAAGCTTTACGACAATCCATCATACCTGCACCAGTTTGCTGGCGTAGCTTATTTATATCTGCTGCTGTTATAGTAACTGTACTCATTAATATTTTTTTAAATTCTGAAATTCTTTTCAGCACTGTCAATTAATCTTTACCTGGGTCCACCTGGTCCACCGGGTCTCCGTCCACCCGCGCCTGGCCCTGGTACTCTACGTTTCTGTGGTCCTACATTGCCACGGCCTTTACCACCTGGTCCGCCCTGGCCTGGTCCACCAGCGCCACGACGACGTTCACGATCTTCTTCAGTTCCAACGTCAAACTTGATGCCTTTATCCGAATCGTCAGTCTCTTCAGTATCATCATCCTTTTCTGCTTGTCTTTCTGCCAGTCCTTCTGCAATTGCTGCAACTATATAATTTGTAATAATTGAAATTGATTTTGTTGCATCATCATTTGCTGGAATGGAGAACTCCACTTTATTTGGATCACAGTTAGTATCCACCATACCGAAGGTTGTAATATTCAAACGCTTTGCTTCTGCAAGGGCGATGTGCTCGTGCCCGATATCCACCATGAAAAGAGCTGCAGGTACACGGCTTATCTGTGCAATACCTCCCAGAACTTTCTCCATTTTCTCTTTATCACGTGCAAGAGTCAAACGCTCTTTCTTCGTGATGCTATCCAATGTACCATCATTCAACATTTTTTCGATGCTCTGCATTTTCTTTACACTCTTACGAACTGTATTAAAATTTGTAAGCATCCCACCAAGCCAGCGCTCAGTTACATACGGCATGTTAACACGACGTGCACATTCTGAAACAATCTCTTTAGCCTGCTTTTTTGTTGCAACGAACATGATCTTTTTACCACTTTTGGCAATTGATTTCAAAGCTGCCGCTGCTTCCTGCAAACCTTCAACTGTTTTGTTCAGGTCAATGATGTGAATACCTTTTTTCTCAGCAAAAATGTAGGGCAACATCTTAGGATTCCATTTCTTTTTCAAATGGCCGAAATGTACGCCTGCTTCAAGCAGCTGCTGTTGTAAGGAAGTGTTTTGTTCCATCTTTATTTTTTATAAAACAATTGCATTCCAGCCAATTATTTATTGATACATGATTGTTTGAAATATTAACGCTTGCTGAACTGGAAGCTTTTCCTTGCTTTCTTTTTACCCGGTTTTTTACGTTCTACAGCACGTGGATCGCGCTTTAGCAAACCGGCAGCCTTTAATGCAGGGCGATATTCCGGATTAACCTGTAGCAATGCGCGGGCTATACCAAGTTTTACTGCTTCAGCCTGGCCTTTTACCCCACCACCGGTAGCATTTACTACCACGTCAAATTTATCAGCGGCCTCAAGTGTTTTGAAAGGAGCTTCTACCTGGTTTTGCAGGTATACCAGCGGGAAATATGTTTTGTAATCCTTGCCATTTACAGTAATGTTACCATCACCCTTGGTGAGGAAAATGCGCGTTACAGCTTCTTTACGACGACCTACTGCAGTTTTTTGTTTTTCCATTATTTAGATTTGTCAAAAGTTAAGGTTTGTGGTTTCTGTGCAGTGTGCGGATGTTCAGTGCCGGCATAAACAAACAGCTTCTTATACATCTTGCGGCCAAGCCGATTTTTGGGAAGCATCCCTTTAATTGCCCTTTCAATTACATTATCCGGACGGCGCTTTAGCAAATCTTTTGCTGTCTCTTCTCTTTTACCACCTGGAAACCCACTGTAATTGATGTAGATCTTGTCCTCGAGTTTATTACCAGTAAATTTTACTTTATCAGCATTCAAAACGATTACAAAATCTCCGCAATCTACGTGTGGGGTGTAATAAGGCTTATTCTTACCCCGTAAAACGGCAGCAATTTTAGCGCACATGCGTCCAACGGTTTGATTAGTACCATCGACAACGTACCAATTACGCTGTACGGTAGCCTCGTTCGCATGTTTGGTTGTGAAATGTAGTTTACTCATTATTTTCTGTTTTTGATTTAACCCCCGCTATCCCGGGTGGTTTTTATAAAGAGGTGCAAATGTAGAGGAAATGCTGATTACGATCCAAGTAAATTGAAGAGTATTTTTAACGATGCCCTTGTAATTGATTGATTTACAATAATTATTTTGACTAAACTTTTTAATCCCTCGAAATACTTAAGATTTTAC
>JBKJPO010000195.1:0-3884 GCA_046595095.1 Chitinophagaceae bacterium | reverse complement strand
GAGATTGTTATACCAATGAAAGAAGAACTTACTGAGAATGGGTTTTCTGAATTATTATCCGCTACTGAAGTGAATAATACCCTTTCAAAAGAAGGCACCACACTCGTTATGATTAATTCGGTTTGTGGATGTTCGGCCGGTACTGCAAGGCCGGGTGTATTATTGGCGGTGGCAAATAGTCCGAAAAAACCTGAGCGTTTAACCACAAGTTTTGCCGGGTTCGATATCGAAGCTGTAGCAAATATCCGTCAGCACCTGATGCCTTATCCACCTTCTTCACCTGCAATTGCGCTTTTTAAAGATGGCAAGCTGGTTCATTTGATAGAACGTCATAATATAGAAGGCAGATCTGCTCAAATGATTGCAAGTAACCTGCAGGCTGCGTTTGATGAGCATTGTTGAAATAATATTGGGTTCAACTGATTTTTATTATCCCCTGATTTAAGGGGATTTTATTTACTGTAACATTGGGTTCAAATAAGTAATATTGCGTTCTTTTTACTCATAGAATAAGAATATGTATCCGAATTTATATTATGCGTTGAAGGATTGGTTTGGTGTTGAATGGGGTATTTTCAAAATATTTTATACATTCGGAATCTTCGTTGCAATTGCATTCCTGGTAGCAGCAATCATCTTATCATTAGAATTCAAGAGAAAGGAAAAGCAAGGCTTGCTTACTCCAAGGGAAGAAACTATCACGGTGGGCCAGTCTGCTTCTTTCACTGATCTTGTGTTTAATGCTCTCGTTGGTTTTGTATTTGGATATAAACTCTTAGGCGCATTCTTAGCCAGCAGGGATGGAACTGTTGACCTGCAGGAATACATCTTTTCATTCGATGGAAATCTGGCTGGAGGGATAATTGTTGGTGGGCTTCTTGTCTTCCTAAAATGGAGAGATAAGCAAAGACAAAAACTCGCGCATCCTGAACAGAGAGTTATCCGTATCTGGCCCCACGATAGGGTGGGAGATATAATTATATTTGGACTTATATTCGGAATTCTCGGTGCAAAATTATTTGATAACCTCGAAAATTGGGACAGGTTTATCCAGGATCCCATTAAAAATTTATTTGCGCCCAGTGGCCTTACATTTTACGGTGGACTTATCTGTGCAGCAATAGCAATTTGTTGGTTCGCAAAAAAGAAAAAAATCAATCTCTGGCATTTAGTAGACTCCGCAGCACCTGCATTATTGCCTGCCTATGCTATAGGTCGTATAGGATGCCAGGTTTCAGGTGATGGCGATTGGGGAGTTATCAATAGCGCGTATATCAGCGATACCCCGGGCCATGCTATTGAGGCCTCACCAGGCGATTTTGAAAAATCGCTGGCTAACAATGCAACATATTATTTGGATGGGAAAGTTAGAGATACAGATTCCTCAAGTTCAACGGTTACTGACCGGACCCATAAAAATCTTGCAGACGTTCAGCACATATCATATAAAGCACCCGCATTTTTCCCAACATGGTTTGTTGCCTATACCTATCCAAACAATGTAAATGAAGACGGGGTTGAGATCCCAGGATCAGAAGGCCGTTATTCCAGGGCACTTCCACTTCCGGTATTTCCAACACCGGTTTATGAAACCCTGGCCTGCACCTTGCTATTCCTGGTTCTTTGGGGATTAAGGAAACGCATAAAAATTAGCGGCGTCATTTTCGCGCTCTACCTGGTTTTCACAGGTCTGGAAAGATTTTTTATTGAACTGATCCGTGTAAATTCGGAATATCACTTTTTTGGAATCAATCCCTCCCAGGCAGAAATTATCTCTGTTCTACTCATTATTGCCGGATTTGTCTTAATGTTCTTGCGGCTTAAATTTGCCAAAACTTCTCACAGTTAGAGCTCTTTACTCAATCACTCCCTTAGTAATCAATAGATTTATGCATTTTTCTATATCTATGTAACAAGTACCTACCTAAGACCGTATTCTTAATCAGAATTCCCTTCTGTCTACCAATCATCATTAAAAATAGGCCTCTTGTGTATAAAAATGTACTATGCTAAGCAAAGTACTTACTTTTGTGATGTACAATTCAAAACACAGTATTAACAAAAAAAATTATACCTAATGTCACTCAAAATTAAACTGTTTTCCGCCCTGGCTCTCACAACGCTAGCTTTGTCTGGTATGGCCCAGACTTCAGGAAAGATCAGCGGGTCAATAAAAGATGGTGGGATTCAAAAAACCATTGATGCTGCCAGTATTTCTCTTCTACGTAGCAAAGATTCTTCACTCGTAAAAATTTCCATTACTGATAAAGAGGGTGACTTTCTATTCGAAAATGTAAAAGATGGCGATTACCTGGTAATGGCAACTTCTACGGGCTATAAAAAAACTTACAGCAGTAATGTAGGCATCAATGGAAACTCTATATCTGTTGGTGTTTTACAACTTACTCAACAAACCAAAACATTGCAGGAAGTATCAGTTTCCGGGAAAAAACCATTTATAGAAAGAAAAATCGATAGGACAATTGTAAATGTGGATGCATTAATTTCTAATACCGGTAGCACGGCCATGGAGGTTTTAGAAAAATCTCCCGGAGTGTCTGTAGATAAAGATGGGAAAATAAGTTTGCGCGGTAAACAAGGTGTAATTATTATGCTCGATGGTAAGCCTTCATATCTTGGAGCACTGGAATTGGCTAACCTATTGAAGAATATGCCTTCTTCCTCCCTTGAACAAATCGAGATAATGACGAATCCTTCGGCAAAATATGATGCTTCCGGTAACTCAGGGATTATTAATATCAAAACTAAGAAGAATAAACTTGTTGGCTTCAATGGTAACTTAAGCTTAAGCTATGGCCAGGGCATTTACTCAAGAACGAGTAACAGCATCAATCTCAATTATCGCACAGGTAAAGTAAACCTTTTTGGAAACTATGGTTATTCCAATTACAATAGTGGGGAAGATTTGGGAATTATTCGCAACTTCAGGAACGTTCAGACAAAGCAGTTGGAAACAATATTTGAGCAATCATCTTACATGAAGAACTATGGCGACAACCATAATATCAAGGCTGGCATTGATTATTACATAAATAAGAAAACAACAGTTGGCTTAGTGTTCACAGGATTTACAAACCCCGGAGGACAATCAGGTGATAATACAACTTACCTAAAGAATGGTTTTGGCGTAATTGATTCGGTATTAATAGCAACCAACAAGGCTTCCGAAAAATCACTTAATTATGGAGCCAACTTTAACCTTCGACATATATTTGATTCTACCGGAAAAGAGTTAACTGCAGATTTTGATTATATCAAGTATGATCAAAGTAGCGTTCAAAATTTCAGTAATGCATATTTTAATGCAAATGGATCTACCCGCAAACCTGGTAATGATCTAAGGGGAAGTCTTCCTGCAAGTGTTCAGATCTATTCGGCCAAAGTTGATTTCACTTTGCCACTAAAAAAAGGTGCGAAGCTCGAGACCGGCATCAAGTCAAGCTATGTTTCTACAGATAATGAGGCACTCTATGCGAATAATTCAGGTGCCGGATGGATGACAGATTATGGCAAAACCAATCACTTCATATATAAAGAAAACATCAATGCTGCATATCTCAATGGCAGCAAACAAATCGGCAAATGGGGTATCCAAACAGGTTTACGGGCAGAGTATACTGTAGCTAATGGACATCAGCTTGGAAATATCCAACGTCCCGATTCAAGTTTTGATAGGGAATACTTAGATCTCTTCCCAACCGTGTATTTTAGCTACGATGCAAATAAGAAAAACAACTTCTCAATAAATTATGGCAGAAGAATAGATCGACCTGATTACCAGGATCTTAATCCTTTTTACTACTTTCTTGATGAATATACATACCAGGTAGGGAATACCTTACTAAGACCGCAGTTTTCCAATG
>JBKJPO010000147.1:0-5765 GCA_046595095.1 Chitinophagaceae bacterium | reverse complement strand
TCCTGCCTTTCGAAAGATTTGATTATACGTTTAACAGGCCCGACAAAGTGATGGCAGCTTTGGAAAAGCAATCTCTTGTACCTCATGAACTGGTGCAAGCCTATCAGAATGCCTGGCAAAAAAGGATTTCGGGGAAGCCGGCAAATCAAAAATTTACTACTGGATTGCCTTCGCTTAAAGTAAATGATGCAATGATAAAGCAGGTACAATATACGCGGGACCTTTTGCTTCAACTGTCGGCAGATGGAAACGGATATGAGCTTTCCGCCCTGCAAATAACTGTGAATGGTGTACCATATTTTGGAAGTAAGGGTAAAGCGCTAACCGGAAAAAACTGGAAGGGAGATATCAGTGTAGCGCTTTCTGCAGGCATCAATAATATAAAAGTATCGGTGATGGATAGCCGCAAAGTAGAATCTGATCCGCAGGTATTGTCTGTGAATTACATTTCATCCGCAAATGTAAAACCGGATCTTTATATAATTGCTGTGAGTGTATCAGATTACCTCAGTAGTAATGACTTGAAGTATGCACAAAAAGATGGAAGAGATATCGTATCAGCTTTTGCAAAAAAGAATACTTATCAAAACGTTTACGCCGATACGTTATTTAATAATGCTGCTACGCATACCAACTTTTTAACCATGAAAGCTAAACTCCTGAAAGCAAAGACTGATGATCATGTAATCGTTTTCTTTTCCGGACATGGACTCCTGGATAAGAAATATGATTTTTATTTTGCCAGCTATGATTGCGATTTTACCGATCCTTCAAAAAAAGGAATTTCTTACACCGAGATAGAATCCTTACTCGATTCTATTGCACCAAGGAAAAAGCTTTTGCTGATCGATGCCTGTCATAGCGGTGAATTTGATAAAGAGAGCATAGACAAGAATGCGGTCAATAATAATACAGCCGATAACGGTACTACAGGTAAAGGAGTAATAGTTGAAAACTCCAAGCTTGGATTAAAAAATTCTTTTCACCTGATGCAGGACCTTTTTGGAAACCTCAACCGCGGATCAGGAACAATTGTAATCTCGGCTGCAGCCGGAGATGCCCAGGCACTCGAGGCGGAAAAGTGGAATAATGGTGTGTTTACCTGGGCAGTGTTAAACGGACTTGTTGAAGGCAAAGCAGACCTTGATAAAAATGAAAAAATCACAGTTTCAGAATTGCGTGAATATGTTTACAGGAAAGTAGCTGAAGAAACTTCAGGCAGGCAAAAGCCTACAACGAGACAGGAGAATCTTGAGTATGACTGGGAGCTGTGGTAATCTTTTAATATCAAGCTACATTAGAGACTTTTAACCTGAATTGTATTTGATTGAATGCAGGTCAAGAAATTTTAAAATAATTTCAATATGTGCACCCCAGCCAACATTTAGGAATTGATTTTCTTCTACTTCCCTGGTACCCGATTTTATCTTTGGTGAAAAGCCCAATGGTAAATGCCTTGTTTGAGATTGGATGGCCCAGATTCTTCCTTCGGTATCAAAAATAGGCCCGCCACTTTGTCCGCGTAAACCGGGGCTTGAGGTTTCTAAAAATTTAATATCAAATTGGCCATCCGCCGATTTACCAGCTGCTATATCCCTGGTAAACATTCCTTCCAGCGGGAATCGTGGAATTGGAAATACCTCAGGACCAAAGGAAAAACTGCTCTTCTCTTTATCGAATGTTGCTTTTATATCGTAAAACGGAAAACCAATTTTACATAAACTGGTTCCGTGTTTTAGTTGAACAGGTTCTTTGAAAGTCGGATAGGTTTTTATAAAGTCAGGAGCATAATTCTCTATTTGACCCACAGCTATGTCGTTTTCTTTTAGGATATGCCATTGACTAACCTGGTGTGTATCAGCACCCCACCAATAGGAATATTTTTTAATCCATTTTTGATCTGGGTTAAATCTATGCATTCGCCTTTTTTTTTCTCTTTCATCCAGGCTGGTATTCCGTTCAATATGAGCAATGGCTTCATCATTTTTCTGAATTTCCACTGCATGTTTTTGTGCAAGGAAGATAGGATCAATAACATGGGCAGCTGTAATAATCCATCCTTCATCATTAATAATCACAAATGAAGCAATAGAACTTTCTACAGTTTCATCCATGAAATAGTGGGAAATAAGGACAGGAAATGTATAAACTTCAGCTATTGCACAACCTTTGGAGAACATGGAAGGATATTTAAATTGATCATGAATTGCGAATTCTATATGTAATTATTTCGATATAGGATAAATATCGTCTTAAATAGAAATGGTAAGTTTTAAATAATCTTAAATTTTTATTACGATTCTGAAATAACGAAATTAAGATTTAAAATCAACCATTTCACCTATCATAATCTTATCGATTGAGGATTAAGCACTTATAAACGTAAAAGTGTAAAACAATTTATTTTTATTTAGGAGAATTTTCAAGAAAATGGAATAATTATGATTATTTTGCGTTTCTGTTAACCAACAACCACTGTGACCCCGATTTATGAGAACAATTCCTAATCTTAAACTATGTTTAGGAGACAAAACTGATAGCATACGTATTCCCTCGTTCGTCGCTCTATCTTAAAATTGTCGTAGGTCCTGCCTCTTATACGAGAAGAATTCAATTATTCCTGTAAAAATCCTGTATTGGAAAAACCAACTATGGCTATTCCTAAAAATTTTGCCATGAAATTTAGTCTGGGATCCTATGTAATTACTGTTCAATCCGTGGAAACCAACTGAGTATTACTTATACCTATTGGTGGAACACATAAGAACACATAGAATCCAGAATTATGCAAACACGTCCCGGAAAACGGATGTGTTTTTGTGTGCGGGTTTGAAAAGGTTATTATCTTTATGTTTTCTTGTATTAAATTTTCTTTATGCAGGTGCGCAATGTACTGCGCCAGAAGCACCAACCGCTACAGATCAAACAGTATGTGCTCAAACTCCCATCCAGACCTTAACCGGTACTGCTAATGCGGGTGCAGGTGAAACAATAGTATGGTATAGTGCGAGCACTGGCGGAAGTGTAGTAAGCAGCCCGACACTTAATGCTGTTGGAACAATAACCTATTATGCTGGTGCCAGAAATACCACAACTCTTTGTGAGAGTATTACCAGAACAGCAGTAACACTTACAATTAATGCATTGCCTCTGCCCACAGCAAGCAGCAACACTCCCCAATGTTCTGGGGCTACATTAAATCTGAACTCCTCCGGGGGGTTGTCATACAGTTGGACAGGTCCAAATGGGTTTACTTCCGCTCAGCAGAATCCCGCGATCACTAATATAACAACAGCGGCATCAGGAGTCTACACTGTAATTGTAACGGATGCCAATGACTGTAGTGCAACTGCAAATACCACAGTTGTCATAAATGCATTGCCTGTGCCCACTGCAAGCAGCAACACTCCCCAGTGTTTGGGAGCTACATTAAATCTTAATTCTTCCGGGGGTGTATCGTACAGTTGGTCAGGTCCTAATGGATTTACATCAGCTATTCAAAACCCGTCGATTCCAAATGTAACAACAGCGGCAGCTGGAATCTACACTGTAATTGTAACGGATGCCAATGGTTGTAGCGCCAGTGCAACTACGACGGTTGCCATCAATGCATTGCCTGTGCCTACAGCAAGCAGCAATACTCCCCAATGTTCTGGGGCAACATTAAATCTTAGTTCTTCCGGGGGTGTATCGTACAGTTGGTCAGGTCCTAATGGATTTACATCAGCTATTCAAAACCCGTCAATTACAAATGTAACAACAGCGGCAGCCGGAATCTACACTGTAATTGTAACGGGTGCCAATGGTTGTAGTGCCAGTGCAACTACGACGGTTGCCATCAATGCATTGCCAAATACTCCTATAGGTACAGGCGCTAGCCGTTGTGGAACTGGAACAGTTACTATCTCTGCAACAGTAGGTTTGGGAGAAACCATTGATTGGTATAGCTCCGCTTTAGGAGGAATCCTTTTATCAATAAATTCAGGCACTTTCACTTCTCCCAGTATTTCAGTAACTACAACTTATTATGCTGAAGCAAGAAATATTACTACGGGATGTGTTTCCCCAACAAGAACCCCCGTAATTGCTACAGTTTACCCAATTCCTTCCATCACATTAGGTTCTAATCCTTCATTTTGTAGACCAGCAACTTCAGTGAATCTTCCTTATTCAGGAACTACCGGCAGCCCTGATCAGTACTCTATTGATTTTGACAATGTTGCTAATTCAGCAGGTTTGATTGACCTGGTAAATTCAGCAATCCCTTCCAGCCCAATAATTATTAGTGTACCTGCAGCAGTGCCCGCGGGTGTTTATAACGCTACATTAACGGTAAGAAATAGTGCAACCGGATGCGTAAGCGGGCTCTATCCCATAACAATAACGATTCGCACCCCCCCGGTTATTACTACAAATACACCTTCTGACACTAGCGTTTGTAGGGATGATAATTTGACTTTGTTTGCAGCTGCAAGTGGTACACCTGTGCCCGGTGTTCAATGGCAAGTAAGCACTAATAATGGTTCAACATGGAATGATATTAGTGGTGCTACCAATCCGAGTTATACTATAACTAGTGCCGGAACAAACCAAGATGGCTGGCTATACAGGGCTATCTTCACTAATAGTTGTGGCAGTGTTACGACTAATGTAACGCTTATTCGTGTTGGCGCGCCACTCAATCTGGGTGTGAACCCCACTAACCAGGTTGGTTGTAGTGGATTTGGCACAGTAAGTTTTTATGCAGATGGCAACGGAGGTAATGGCTTGGTTACAATGTCATGGCAATATAGCACCGACGGGGGTCTTACCTGGATAGATATTGCAAATACGACCACAACTTCTCTTATTGGAAATTATTCAACTACATATTCTTTCACACCATCACCAGCTCAAGCAGGATATCTCTTCCGTGCCAAGTTTGGGAACGGTGTGTGTCCAGCAAGCTATAGTACATCAGCAACACTAAGTATTCTTCCTACACCTTCTATGACACCTCCCGGAGATCATGTATTTTGTAAAGGAGATAATGCTTCCATAAACTTTACAGGGACAAATGTCACAACTTTTAGCTGGACAAATAATAACACTACAATTGGCTTACCGGGCAGTGGCATAGGAAACTTGTCATTCACAGCTACTAATGCAACACCGAGTCCTATAATTGCTACTATCATAGTTACTCCAATTAATTCTAGTGGAAGCACAAGTTGTGCTGGCCCTTCACAGACGTTTACAATAACTGTAAACCCAGAGCCTTTAGCTCCAACTGGTATCCCTGGTTCGAATTGCGGATCAGGCACAGTTAGTATTGGTGCGTCTGGTTGTACTGGCACCTTAAACTGGTATGCAACAGCAAGTGGTGGCCCTGTGATTGGTACAGGAACTCCATTTATCACGCCAATTATAAGCACAACAACTACTTACTATGTTACTTGTACAAATATTGCTGGATGCGAAGGTCCAAGAACACCAGTAGTGGCAACAATAAATACGATACCAGCTGCCCCAACAGGCATACCAGGTTCAAATTGTGGACCGGGGACAGTTAGTCTTGGCGCTTCAGGTTGTACGGGTACATTAAACTGGTATGCAACCTCAAGCGGAGGTTCTGTGATCGCTACAGGAACTCCATTCGTGACACCAAGTATAAGCAGTACAACAACATATTACGTTTCGTGTACAAATGCCGCAGGTTGTGAAAGTCCCAGAACACCAGTGGTGGCAACAATAAATACAATACCACCAGCTCCAACAGGAACTGA
>JBKJPO010000131.1:0-2980 GCA_046595095.1 Chitinophagaceae bacterium | reverse complement strand
CTACTAACCATGTTTGATCTTCTTTTGAAAGGGCGGCAAAGATATTGCAAAATTCGGTAGCAGTTATGTAGTGAAATCATTTAATTGATCACAATTTCAATAGACATGTGCAAATAGAAATACACGGGTTTTGCCCCCCTGGTTGATGCTATTGGGGCGACGTTTGTTGACAGCAGAAACGTATTCAATTAGAATTTCCAGGGGCTATTCGCAAGCAGCCAAAGACCAAAAACCGTTGCTGAACTGACAGTCCGTCTGCCAACAAATTATCCAAAACCTGCCAACTTATATCTATACCTGCCATCTTATTCACTTTCAATTCATTTGGTACAATAATTCGTATACCTTTGCAAACCAAATAAATCATTTCAACTATGGCGAAAGTAAAAGTTACCCCCTTACATGACAGGGTTATAGTAAAAGCAGCCGCTGCTGAAGAAAAATCTTCAGGCGGAATCATCATACCCGATACAGCTAAAGAAAAGCCCCAACGCGGAACAGTTATAGCAGCTGGCCCAGGTAAAAAGGATGAGCCGGTTACAGTAAAAGAAGGCGACACCGTTCTTTATGGCAAGTATTCCGGAACTGAAATCAATATCGAAGGCGATGATTACCTGATCATGAGAGAAAGCGATATTCTGGCAATCATATAAGTCTCTTCACAGGGACTTTGGCATTTTATAATGCCTTTCATAAATTTTACTTCTACAATTTAAATTGAAATAAAAATGGCAAAACAAATATTTTTTGACATTGAAGCCCGTAATAAAATGAAAAAGGGCGTCGATACACTTGCTAATGCGGTGAAAGTTACCCTGGGGCCAAAAGGCCGTAACGTGGTGATAGAAAAAAAATTCGGTGCTCCAAGTGTTACAAAGGATGGTGTAACTGTAGCAAAGGAAATTGAGCTTGATGATCCCATTGAAAATATGGGTGCTCAGATGGTTAAAGAAGTGGCAAGCAAAACGGCAGATATTGCAGGTGATGGTACCACTACCGCAACTGTGCTTGCACAATCGATCATAAGTGAAGGTTTGAAAAATGTAGCCGCTGGCGCAAATCCTATGGATCTGAAAAGAGGAATTGATAAAGCTGTAATTGCAGTAGTTGAACATTTGAGAAAACAATCTCAAACCGTTGGTGATGATATTCAGAAAATAGAGCAGGTTGCAGCAATCTCTGCTAATAACGATAATACTATTGGAAAACTTATTGCAGAGGCAATGACAAAAGTCGGTAAAGAAGGCGTTATTACTGTTGAAGAAGCAAAAGGTACCGACACGACTGTTGAAGTGGTAGAAGGTATGCAATTCGACCGTGGTTATATCTCTCCATACTTTGTTACAAACAGTGAGAAAATGGAAGTTGAATTACAAGCTCCATACATCCTGATCTATGACAAGAAGATTTCTTCAATGAAAGACATTCTGCATATCCTGGAAAAAGTTGCGCAGAGCGGGCGTCCATTGGTGATCATTGCAGAAGACCTCGAAGGTGAAGCATTGGCTACATTGGTAGTTAACAAACTCCGTGGTACGTTGAAAGTAGCTGCAGTAAAAGCTCCGGGTTTCGGCGATCGCAGAAAAGAAATGCTCCAGGATCTTGCGGTACTTACAAAAGGAATTGTGGTTAGTGAAGAGCAGGGTTACAAGCTGGAAAATGCTGATCTAACTTATCTTGGTACTGCTACATCTATCACAATCAATAAAGATAATACTACGATTGTAGGTGGTGCAGGCGATAAACCAGATATTGATGCAAGAGTTAACCAGATCAAATCACAGATCGAGAATACTACTTCAGATTATGATAAAGAAAAATTGCAGGAGCGCCTGGCCAAATTAAGTGGCGGAGTTGCAGTTCTATATGTTGGTGCTGCTACTGAAGTGGAGATGAAAGAAAAGAAAGACCGTGTAGATGATGCATTGCATGCCACAAGAGCTGCTGTTGAAGAAGGTATCGTACCTGGTGGTGGTGTTGGATACATCCGTGCCATTGAAAGCCTTGAAAATTTAAAAGGTATCAACGAAGATGAAACAACAGGTATCCAAATCGTGAAAAGGGCAGTGGAAGAACCACTTCGCCAGATCGTGATCAACAGTGGTATTGAAGGTAGCATCGTTGTTCAGAAGATCAAAGAAGGGAAAGGTGATTTTGGATTCAATGCACGCACGGAAATCTATGAGAATATGTTTGCTGCCGGTGTGATCGATCCAACAAAAGTTACCCGTATCGCCTTGGAAAATGCCGCATCTATCGCTGGAATGTTGCTTACAACAGAATGTGTTGTTGCCGACAAACCTAAGAAAGATGAAGGCGCACATCCTGGAATGGGCGGTGGCGGAATGGATATGGGCTATTAATAAGAGTCAATATTTAATGGAAAATGGTTAATGAAGAGCAGATGGGTCTGCCTACATTAACCATTTTTCATTTATAATAAAACATTGAATAGTGTAAGCCTTACCGTTAAAAGCAAAAATGGATAATGGTTAATGAAAAACCAGGTGGGTTTGCCTTCATTATAGATTAAACTTTAATAGTGTGATGTACCATTATTTAACTTCCACAGTAACAGGGCTTCTATAAAATTTTTGCAGTGAATCCCGTACCTTGGCGGTATCAATAAGCGGTTGTGAGAAGAGTTCCGCGAGTTTGTAATTAATAGAATCTTCGGTATACATAACTACTTTATGTCCCCAGCTGTTCAACTTATTCATTGAAGCCTGTGCAGCCTGGCGATCATTGGTAATTTTGAATACTACGCGGAATGTGTAGCCATCAGCCTGGTTTTGCAATGTATTCGAGGTATCGCTAAAAACAGCAGTTGAATTTGTACTATCCCGAAGACTATCCCCTGCGTTTCCGGTAACTGGTCCCACCTGTTCTGATTGGTTGGATTTGTTTGGAGCTTTACCCCTGAAACCAAAATACCAAACGGCCCAACCAATAGCCGACAACAGCACCAGACCAACGATGA
>JBKJPO010000096.1:0-4018 GCA_046595095.1 Chitinophagaceae bacterium | reverse complement strand
ATATGGACGTGGAAGAGTAAGTAATTTTTTGCAAAGTTTCAACCTGGTGAATATGAACCTGGATATTGATGGCAAACGCATAGATAACGCCCAGGCATCAAATATGAAACAGGTACTGGATATGAAGCATGCAAATCTTATGACAACATTCGACTACCTTGACAAAGCCACTGTCTCATACACGTATTATGCATTACGCCATCTGCCTTATAATGTACTTGTGGATGTAACCATTAAAGCTAAGAAGGATATTGAGATCATACCCGCTAGTCTTATGGAGGCTCCGGATGTACTTAAAGATGTCCAGAATTATTACAATGAAATTGATAGGCCTCACGTGAGGCTAAGCCTTCTTTCTTCTGTTGCCAAGAGTCCGACAGGTAAGTTAACTTTTGCTTCTTCAACAACATTTCTATTTGATGAAACGCATGGAACTGAGCCCTCGTTGATACATGAAATGTGGGATAACAATATGCATCTATCAAAGTTCAAAAAGAAAATTAAGGCTGGTTCTTCGTATCATTTTGCAATCGCAGGAGCGTCTATTACAACAGCACAGCACGACGATCCATTGAATGAAGCTGAGCGTTATGTGATCTATGCAAAGCTGCAAGGTCTGAATCGCTTATTACAATTTCATAATGCCGCCTGGGATGAATTATGGAAGAGTGATATCATACTTGATGGCGACGATAACAGTCAACGTGAAATACATAGTGCCATGTATCACTTGTATTCTTTTATACGTGAAGGTACCGCCTATAGCCCGTCGCCTATGGGTTTGAGCGGCCTGGGCTATAATGGTCATGTATTCTGGGATACTGAATTGTGGATGTTTCCTGCAATACTTGTTCTTCAGCCGGGGATGGCCAGGAGCATGGTTGAATATCGCTATCAAAGACTACAGCAAGCAAAGCACAATGCATTTGCTCATGGTTATAAAGGTGCAATGTATCCCTGGGAGAGCGCAGCAAGCGGAAATGAAGAAACGCCGGTCTGGGCTTTGAGCGGGCCTTTTGAGCATCATATCACCGCCGACGTTGCCATTGCAGCGTGGAATTATTTTGCCGTAACACAAGACACAACATGGCTCAGGGAAAGAGGCTATCCTGTAATAAAAGAATGCGCGGATTTTTGGGCAAGCCGTGTTGAAAAAAATGGCCCTGGTAAATACGATATAAAAAATGTAGTAGCGGCAGATGAATGGGCGGAGAATGTTGACAACAACGCATTTACCAATGCTGCAGCAAAAGCCAATTTGCGTTATGCAGTCATGTCTGCAAATATATTAAAAGTAATGCCAGATCCGGAATGGATTGACGTAGAGAAAAATATCCCTGTATTAAAATTGAGTAACGGAGTAACTTCAGAGCATGTAACTTATAAGGGTGAAAAAATTAAACAGGCTGATGTAAATTTATTGAGCTATCCACTAAACGAAATAACAGATCATCAACAAATAAAAAAAGATCTTGAATATTATGAGACGCGTATTGGCGAAGGTTCTCCGGCAATGACACATGCAATCTTTGCAGTGCTGCATGCAAGATTAAATGATCCTGCTAAAGCCTACCTCGCATTCCAGGAAGCACATATCCCTAACAAAAAAAAGCCATTCGGGGTATTATCAGAATCTGCAGGTGGTACCAATCCCTATTTTGCTACGGGTGCGGGGGGATTTTTGCAGAGCGTTCTTTTTGGTTTTGGCGGTTTGGACATTACACCGCAGGGTGTAACACAATTAAAAACAACACTGCCAAAACATTGGAAATCTCTAACTCTAACTGGGATTGGTAAGGATAAAAAGACTTATATTGTAAAATAAGATTTGAAAAAATTAGCAACCATATTGCTTATTCTAATTTTCCTTTTCAACCTGGGAGGATATCGCTTATGGTTTTATTATGTGCAACAACAATCGGATACGCAATTTGAAGCCTCTGTGGATAGTGAACAATATAATCGGGCAGATCTCATTACCCTGAAAATTCCTATCTCCCTCCCTTACCAAACCAATTGGAAAGAATTTGAAAGTGCAGATGGTGAGATAAATTACAATGGGAAAATATACAAGTATGTGAAGCGCAAAGTATATAATGGTGAACTTGTACTATTATGTTTGCCCGATAAAAATAAAATGCGGATAGAAAAAACCCGACAGGATTTTTTTGAGAATTCAAATAATTTAACGAAGGAGACATCTAAGAAGTCTGATAATTCCAAAGCCGGGTCCTTCAAGAATACCCTAAGTGAATACACTGAACATTCACTTTATTTCGAAGCAAATTCATTGAATAATATCTCTCAAACTTTTATTCCTCACACGATCGGGAATTTACTTTCTACACCCCACATTTCTCCATGGCAGCCACCGGATGTTGTTCTTTCCTGATTTCTAACTTCCGGATTAATTGTTCTTTCATTGAATGAACAAGTACTTTAATTTTCAAATATTTTATTTAAGATGAAAACATCGTTATTGTGTGGTATTGCCATTATTGTTTTAGCAGGATGCAGTTCTAAAAAAAATTATGAAGCAGTTTTCAAAGATCCTATTCTTTACTCCCGTACTGTACACCAGTTAAATACGGTTGTTATGGGAAATAACTTTAGTCCCATAGTTGCTTCCCGAAATTACTTATATGCCAATGTAGCAGCATATGAAGTGCTGGCAGCTGCCCATCCGGAAAAATTTATATCATTAGCAGGCCAATTGAATGGACTGGAAAAAATACCTGCACCCGGGGCTGATAAGATAATCAATGTTGAATTTGCTTCTTTATTGGCTTTTTGCCGACTTGGTGAGTCTGTCACTTTCCCGGAAGGAAGTATGAGTGAATATGTAGATAGTCTTAAATACCTGGCAGAGAACAATGGCATGCCTTCGGAAGTTTTCAATAATTCCATTACATACGCAGATACAATCTCAGCTATAATCCTTCGGTGGAGTAAAAAAGATAATTATGCTCAAACAAGAAGCGCTGAAAAATATACTGTAACAAGTGAGGAAGGAAGATGGGTTCCTACCCCTCCTGCATACTCCCAGGCAATGGAGCCACATTGGAATGCAATCCGTCCATTGGTGATAGATAGTTGCAATGCACTTCCACCTCCACCTCCTCATGACTTTAATGTTAAAGACAGCAACAGTGATTATTATAAAGAAGTGATGCTGGTAAAAAATGCTGTTGAAAATCTTACGCCTGAGCAAAAACACATTGCCGACTTTTGGGACGATAACCCTTTTAAATTAAATGTCTCAGGGCATGCTATGTACAGTACAAAAAAGTTTTCTCCTCCCGGGCATTGGATGAGTATAGTGGGTATTGCTGCAAAAAAAGCAAATGCAGATTTCTCTACAACTGTACAGGCATATGCATTAACAAGTATCGCTTTGTTCGATGCTTTTATACAATGCTGGGATGCAAAATTTAAATATAATACAGCAAGGCCTGAAACGGTTATCAATAAATATTTTGATGCTGACTGGCAGCCTCATCTTCAAACACCACCATTTCCCGAATATACTTGCGGGCACTCTACATGCTCATCTGCAGCAGCGGAGGCATTAACCAGTGTTTTTGGAGATAATTTTTCTTATACAGATACATCTGAACTGGAATTTGGGATTAAGAGCCGTAGTTATAAATCTTTCCGCGATGCGGCGGAAGAAAATAATTGGGCCAGGTTTTATGGAGGATTACATTTTCATTATTCCTGCATTGTAAGCACAGAATATGGAAGAAAAGTCGGCGATATGGTTGTAAAAAGAATTCGGATGAAAAAATAATTATCAATTGGGATCTATTAAAAACGATATACCCACAACAATCATTTTTTATGAAAGCATTTATTCTAATACTCTTACTTTCTATCACCTGGCATTTCTCTAACGCACAAGGATGTGTAGCCATTCGTAGCAATGGTGCCACTTGTACAATGACAGGTGCCCACAATGATTCGCTACAAAATGAAAGCGACTGGACATTTGGTATCAATACCCGTTATTTTAAATCTT
>JBKJPO010000406.1:0-12422 GCA_046595095.1 Chitinophagaceae bacterium | reverse complement strand
GTAAGTACAAAGGGTCAGCAGCAATGTTGACCCTTTTGCTTTTATGGCATTCTATGATAGCATTTCAATCATGATATATGGTTGAAGTTTTTCTTCTAAATCTCTTGTATTTTTCTTGCACCGAAATGTTGAAATGAACATGGATTTATAACTCCTGATGAATTAATTTTCCATCTTACAGATTCAGAATATTATGTTGAGTAAAACAAAGACTGCATTTTTTTGTCAGAGCTGTGGTTATGAAAGTACAAAGTGGGTTGGAAAATGTCCATCATGTAATGAGTGGAATAGTTTTGTTGAAGAAATAATATCAAAGGGTTCTGAGAAGAAAGATAATGAATGGGATAATTATCGTGGAAATGAAAAAGGCATGCGGATAATTCCGCTGAGCCAGGTGAGCAGCAGTGAGGAATTTAGAATCGTTACAACTGATGGAGAATTAAATCGTGTACTTGGCGGAGGAATAGTTAAAGGAAGTATTGTACTTGTCGCAGGCGAACCTGGTATTGGGAAGTCCACACTTTTTCTCCAGGATGCCCTTCAATTGTTTTCTACTACAACACTTTACATCAGTGGTGAAGAAAGCGAGCAGCAAATAAAAATGCGAGCTGACAGGTTGAACATCAGTAATGATAATTTTTATCTTCTCACAGAAACAAATACTCAGAAGATTTTCCAGGAGATAAAAAAACTCAAGCCGGAACTTGTAATCATTGATTCGATACAAACCTTAACAACAAACTTTGTAGAATCATCTGCCGGAACTGTTTCGCAGATTAGGGAAACCGCCGGGGAGTTTCAAAGATTTGCGAAAGAAACCGGGACACCTGTTTTTCTTATTGGTCATATCACTAAGGATGGCAATATAGCAGGTCCCAAGATACTGGAACACATGGTAGATACTGTGCTTCAATTTGAAGGCGACAGGCATTATACTTACCGGATCTTAAGAACTTTGAAAAACAGGTTTGGATCCACCTCCGAGCTTGGCATTTATGAAATGACAGGTTATGGTATGCGACCAGTAATAAACCCATCAGAACTGCTCATCAACCAGCGGGCTGACCAGCTAAGCGGGATAGCAATTGCAGCCACGATAGAAGGATTGCGTCCACTACTCATCGAAGTTCAGGCGCTTGTAACCCAAAGTGTGTATGGTACTCCGCAACGTACTGTGAGCGGCTTCGACCTGAGGAGGTTGCAACTTCTGTTGGCAGTTTTAGAAAAAAGAGGTGGATTTCATTTCGGGGTTAAAGATGTATTTGTAAATCTTGCAGGTGGCTTAAAAGTAGAGGATCCTTCGATCGATCTTGCTGTGATCTCTGCTCTATTATCGTCGTATGAAGATGTTCCCCTGCCACTTCATACTTGTTTTGCAGGTGAAGTTGGCTTAAGTGGTGAGATCAGGGCTGTAAACAGAATCGAGCAACGTATCTCTGAAGCGGAAAAGCTTGGATTCGAAAAGATCATCGTCAGCAAATACAACCAGAAGGGATTGGCTTCAGAGAAATCGAATATAGAAGTAGTGGCGTTGGGGAAAGTGGAGGAGTTGTATCAGTACTTTTTTTAAATATGAAACATGAAATAGGAAATAGGAAATAATTCATAATTCATAATTCATATTTAAAAAATGAAGCCCTTCAATTTCCTGAAGCACTCCTTCCTCCACACCTTCTTCCCTCACGTTTGTACAGGATGTGGAAGTGATTTGCTTCATGAAGATCATTTGCTATGCCTTCAATGTTTTAGTGAATTACCACATACCCGGTTTGAAATGCATGCAGCAAATCCAGTCGAGCGGATCTTCTGGGGGCGTTTGCCGGTGACTTCGGCAATGGCTGCATTTTATTTTTCGAAAGGCTCAGTTATGCAAGGGCTTATTCATGAACTGAAGTATAAAAACAATAAAGATATTGGTCTTTACCTGGGCAAACTAATCGGTGAAGCCATCTGCTCCAGTAATAATTTCATGGATGTAGATGCGCTTGTGCCACTACCACTTTTTGCAGCTAAAGAGAGGAAGCGAGGGTATAACCAGGCGACATTACTTTGTAATGGGATGGCTGAGATCTTAAAAATACCAGTAATTACCGGCAACATTATCCGAAAACATTCTACAGAAACCCAAACAAGGAAAGGTAGAACAGAACGGTGGGAAAATGTAGCCGGGAGTTTTTTTATAAACGATTCTGCGGATTTGCAGGGCAGACATTTATTGCTCGTAGATGATGTAATAACAACCGGGGCTACACTTGAAGCCTGTGGCACAAAGGTTATGGAAAGCGCAAACTGCAGATTGAGTATTGCTGCATTGGCAATCGCAACCAATTAACTGAACTGGTCTATAGTCTATAGATCATTTAAGTTTCTTATTTTTGAAAAACATGAAATCATTCGTAATTATTTTATTCACTATTGGAAGTCTTGCAATTTTTAATTCCTCTAAAAAAGAATCTTTCATTACGAGCGGGCAGGCAAGGTTGAGTACCACTGCCGACACGCTTACTTATGATACAGTTTTTACCTCTGCAGGATCCATAACAAAATCTTTTAAGATCCTAAATGAGAATAACCAGAAGCTAAGGCTGTCGAAGGTAAAATTGATGGGTGGATCCGCCTCAGTATATAAAATGAATGTTGATGGTATTGCAGCGGCAGAAGTCAATGATATCGAAGTGGGTGCTAATGATAGCATTTATGTATTTGTACAGGTCAACATAAATCCTTCTGCAGCCAACCTCCCTTTTATTGTTAGGGATAGTATCCAGGTGAGTTATAATGGTAACATCCGTTTCATTCAACTCCGGGCTTATGGACAAAATGCTATTTTCCTGAGGAAACAAAAAATAACTGGAAATGTAACCTGGAACAATACACTTCCATATGTAATACTAGGCGGAATAACGATCGATACTACTGCAACACTTACTATCAATAAAGGTTGCAGAATCTATCTTCATGCTGATGCACCGTTTATTGTAGATGGAACCTTAAAAGTAAATGGTACAAAACAGGATAGTGTCGTATTCCGTGGCGACCGGCTTGATCCGGATTACAAAGACCTGCCGGCCAGCTGGCCGGGCATTATATTCAGGAGGAGCAGTAAAGACAATGTTTTGAAATTTTGTCAATTGCTGAATGCTTACCAGGGATTAGTGCTTGAAAGCCCAGCACCGAATTCAAATCCCAAGCTCACGCTTTCTCAATCCAGGCTCGATAATATCTATGATGCCGGTATTCTTTCGGTTAATTCCAGTATTGCTGCAGACAATTGCCTGATCAGCAACTGTGGCTCTAACGTTGTGCTCGTACTTGGAGGAAATTATAATTTTACGCATTGCACCATTGCCAGTTATTCTAATAATTATTTTAGTCACACTAATCCATCCTTCCTGTTAACAAATTTTGTGGCCCAGGGAAATACATTTATTACAGCCAATCTTACTGCTGTGCTGCGAAACAATATTATTTGGGGAGATTTCGGCAACGTAGAAAATGAATTGTTTATAGCAAAACAGGGAACCACTCAATTTAATGTACTTCTGGAAAATAATCTTTATAAAGCTATACTTGATCCTGTAAACGTAACTGCAACCAACAATATTAAAAACCAACCTCCCCAATTTGACTCAATAAATGTGGGCAAGCGAATCTTCAATTTTCATTTTAATAATTCTTCTTCTTCGCCTGCCATAAATAAAGGTATTGCCACACCATTTCCCCGTGATCTTGATGATAGGCCCAGAGCTGTTGGTTTACCCGATATTGGTTGTTATGAAAAATAATAAAGATTTCTGAACTGTGTATTTAGTGATTAAAATTAATGTATATGAATTTTGTCACTAAATCCTGTCAGTCATAGATTAGTCAAACAAATCACTGTTCGAACTTTATTGCACAATTATTGTTTATAGTACTAAATCTCAATCAAATAATCCCCCCTAATGCTCAAATATTTTTTTATTACGGTCATCATAGCGTCTTGTTCTTCATCCAATGCAACAAAGGAAGTTGCCAGCCTGTACCAGGATAAGCAATCTATTCATCAATTTAGAGTAGAAGCGCTCGAAGGCGGTGAGATAGATTTCGCATCTTTTAAAGGAAAGAAAATCCTGGTAGTGAATACAGCTTCAAAATGCGGTTATACCCCACAATATAAAGATCTTGAGGAATTGCATAAGCAATACCGTGATAAGCTTGTGATAATTGGTTTCCCTGCAAATAACTTTGGTGGCCAGGAATCGGGAAGTAACCTGGAGATAAAAGAATTTTGTACTAGAAATTATGGTGTTAGTTTTCCGATGGCAGCTAAAGTTTCAGTTAAAGGTGATGATATTGCCCCATTATATAAATGGTTGACAAATAAAATGGAAAATGGTGTTCTTGATGCCGAGGTAAAGTGGAATTTCAATAAATTCCTGCTTGATGAAAATGGAAAAATGCTTGCAAAGTTTGATAGTAAATCCAAACCATTGAGTGAAGAGATTACAAAATATTTGAAATAAATATAACCGGGATAATTTTTCTCTAAACGGTTATCACTGCTTCGGTAAGTGGGAAACGAATTTCAAGTAATACTCCCTTTCCTACCTCAGATTGTATTTCGATACGACCCTTATATAATTCGGTACGGCTGATAATATTAGTAATGCCTACACCATTTCTTCGTTTATTGATGTCGAAGCCTACTCCATTATCGATAATAAGCAGATCAATAAAATCATCATTCCTGATAAGCCTGATTCGAACAGAAGTTGCCTGGGAATGTTTTATGATATTATTTAGCTGTTCCTGGACAATCCGAAAAGCATTGAGCTTGAATTTATCATTAATATCTTCTTCATAAAATTCATCTGCATCCAGTATAATTTCAATTGGCTGTAGTATCTCCAGGTCCTCGACGATTCCCATTATAGCTTCTTTCAGCCCAAGGTCATGGATCACTGGTGTTACCAGCGCTTTTGAAAGTTTACGGATCTCATCAATGGCATTGAGCACATATTCAGAGGATCGGGTAAGATATAATTTCTGGTTTTGCGTATCCTTACTTGCGAGGTCGATATATAACTTAGTGGCTCCCAAAATCTGGTTCACATTATCATGAAGTTCCTTGCCTATTTCCGACCGCTCTTTTTCTTCAGCATGGATCACTGCTTCGGTAATGTGTTGTTGCTTTAGCAATTGTTCTTCTTCCAACCTGGATTCTAACTCTACCCTTTCTGTTATGTCGGTGTTGATTCCAAAATAGCGATTGATTTTTCCGGAATCATCAAACAGAGGCTGAACCTGTAGTCGTGTCCAGAATTTTTTTCCTGATTTTGTATAATTGATCAGTTCGCATTCATATGGCACCTGCTTCACCGTGCGGTCACGCATATACGCTATTGTTTCAGGGTTTGTATCCACGCCCTGGAGCAATTCGCCGGGTGTTCTGCCCACCACTTCATTGAAGAGATAGCCGGTAATATTTGTGAAAGCATTGTTTACCCAGATTATATGCTGGTCCTCATCAGTAATGATCACAGCATTCAAGGTTTCTTTTGCTACTAGAGACAGTTTATTCAACTCGTCTTCGGCAAGTTTCTTTTCAGTAACATCCCTTGAATTAACTATTATACCATGAACCTCAGGATGCTTAAGCATGTTCATTGCATTTGTTTCAATCCATCTCCATTCCCCGGCAGCATTTCTAAAACGGTATCTTGGTAACTCGAGGTAAGGTTCAAGAGCAAGCCTGGTCAGAACTTGCTTTATTGCCTCTACGTCATCCTGATGTATCAAGTTGAAAGCATGCCTGTTTTCAAAGTAGCTCACTTCGTAACCAAGAATATTTCTCACAGATTCGCTGATATAAATAAATTTATCCTCATTATCCATAACGGCGATAATATCGCTGCCATGTTGCACCAGGGCCCGGAAACGTTTTTCACTCATCTGTAGCTGGAGCTCTGCAACTTTCCGGTTTGTAATATCCTGCATCGCACCAATCATCCTGTATGGTTTTCCCGCAGCATCATTTAAGATAAAACCCCGGTCGTAAATATAGGCATACTCACCCGATGGCTTGCGAAGCCTATATTCATCTTCCCACATGGCAACATCCCCTGAATCAATCTGTTTATTTAGCGCATCGTCTACATGTACAAAATCATCAGGGTGAACAACGGTTTGCCAATGCGTGTATGGAAATGTTACCTGGCCTCCATCGATCCCAAAAATTTCCTTGATGCCATAGCCAATATAAACGATATCATTATTCTTCAACGACCAATCCCAGATTATATCATTGGTCGCTTTGGCTACTAGATTATATCGCTCATTCACTTCACGGATGTCATCAAGATTTTTACGTCTTTCGATACTGTACCTGATCGTTTTTTCGAGCAGTTTTTCTGAATAATCCCCTTTGATCAGATAATCTTGTGCACCAAGAGCTAAAGCTTTTAAAGCAACGGAAGTATCGGCAAGGCCTGATAAAACAACGATGGGTATTTGGGGATAGAATTTGGCCAGTTCTTCAAATGATTCGAGGCCTGAAGTATCCGGAAGAAAAAGATCAAGCAGTATGATGTCCATAGGCTGGTCTTTGAGAAGTCCCTTAGCCTCTTCAAGTGTACCAACGAGAAATATATTTCCAATCTTTAGTGAAGTTTCATGCAGGTGCGCATCAAGCAATAGTTGATCGCCGGGATTATCTTCAATGATCAATATATCCAATGCCCTTTCAAGTGAATCCATGGTACTTTCGAAATTAAATTTTAAGCTACCAGCAATTGAAGTAATTGTATATCGTCCTCATTGTCGTACGCAGTATAGTTCAATTTGTTCTTTCAAACAACTATTAGCATGATCATGTAGAAATTATTCCTCAAAAACCCGGCCCAAGACTGATTCTTTCCTGATTACCAGTATTGAAAAGCAGGCATAATACTTTCTTTATATAATTGAGGGCTTCTTGCCCGGTAATTATTTGATCAACAAAAATAATTTTTATGAGACCAATTTGGACAGGTGCTATAGGATTTGGACTGGTAAACATTCCTGTTAAAATTTATAGCGCTACAGAATCCAGCAGCCTGAATTTTGATATGCTGGATAAAAAGGATCATTCAAATATTAAATTCCAAAGGATCAATGAAAAGACAGGCAAGGAAGTAACCTGGGAAAATATAGTAAAAGGTTATATGATCAATAGTAAGTATGTGGTAGTGGATGATAAAGATTTTGAAGCCGCAAGTGCGAAAAAAACCAAAACTATTGAAATCGCTGAGTTCGTTGACGAGACGGAGATTAGCAGCGTTTATTTTGAAACGCCATACTACCTTGAGCCAGACAAATCCGGAACAAGAGCTTATGAATTGCTAAGACAGGCATTGAGAAAAACGGGAAAGGTTGGGATCGCCACTTTCGTTATGCGAAACAAAGAAAACCTGGCTGTTTTGAAAGCTTCAGAGGAAGTAATTATTTTAAACAGGATACGTTTCGATGAAGAAGTGCGAGATCCCAAAGAACTTACACTGCCTGAAAAAACTGCTGTTAAACCAGCTGAACTGCAGATGGCTATAACACTAATTAAACAGCTCGCAGCGAAATTTGATATTTCAAAATACAAAAATACTTATTCAGCAGAGTTGATGAAGGTTATAAAAGCAAAAGCAAAAGGCACTAAAATGAAAATTCCGGAAATGAAAGTTGTTCATAGTAAATCTAAAGACCTCATGGCTCAATTAAAAGCAAGCCTGGGAACTAAAAGTAAAAAAGCTTCCTGATGTCGCTTACATTATATAACAAGAAAAGGAATTTTAAGGAATCACCGGAACCCAACGGGAAGAAGCAAACGGAGATGGGTACACTATCATTCGTTGTACAGCGACACAAGGCTACCCGCCTGCATTATGATTTCAGGCTGGAATTGGGTGGTACACTCAAAAGCTGGGCTGTGCCTAAAGGGCCTTCCATGAACCCTGTAGATAAAAGACTTGCTATGATGGTGGAAGATCATCCCTACGATTATAAAGATTTTGCCGGAGTGATTCCCGAAGGAAATTATGGTGCTGGTATTGTTGAGATCTGGGATAAGGGAACATACACTGATATTGAAGTTTCTGCAATCAAAATGGCAGAAAAGAAACTTAAAGCCGGACTCAAGGCAGGTAGCCTCAAGCTATATCTCAAAGGCAAAAAATTGAAAGGCGAATTCGCTCTTGTAAAACTTAAGAATGCAGATGATAACGCATGGCTACTCATAAAACACAATGATGAATATGCGATTCATGAGAACTATAACAGTGAAGAGCAGACGACAAAGTCTTCACCAATAAATAAATGGCTGAAGGCAAATTCAAAACCGGATAAAAAAAGTAAACGCTGAGAAAGTGGACCACACAGAGCAGGAAGCTCACGAAATTTATTTCGCCGATGTTGGCCAAAGAAATTGATGCACCATTTAATGATGAAAGCTGGCTCTTCGAGATAAAATGGGATGGATATCGCGCCATAGCAGAAATAGAAAATGGGGATGTAAAACTTTATTCTCGGAATGGCCTGAATTTTAACGATGCTTATCCAATTTTAATCAAGGGCCTATCCCAAATAAAAGGCTCGGCAATTATTGATGGTGAGATTGTAGTCCTTAATGAAGAAGGTCTCCCTGAATTTCAGCTTCTTCAGCACTATGAGCCTGGTAATGGCCATCCGATTCAATACCAGGTCTTTGATATTTTATTTCTTGGCGGAAAAAATATTTATGATCTCCCATTGTTAGAGCGTAAAATTCTGCTCAAACAATTCTTAAAAAAAAATCCCGTAATAAAATATTCTGATCATATTCTTAAAGAAGGTATTTCATTCTTTGAAATTACCGGCAATCGGAACATGGAAGGCATCATAGCTAAGAAAGCCGACAGTCTTTACTATCCGGGGAAAAGATCCGGTGAATGGCTTAAAATAAAACATCATCATACCCAGGAAGCTATAATCACCGGCTTTACACGTCCCACCGGATCAAGGAAATATTTTGGAGCACTTGTTCTGGGAATTATGAAGAATAATAAATTACATTATTGTGGGCATACCGGTTCCGGATTTAATACCAGGACTTTACAAGAGATGCACGATTTAATGAAACCACTAATCCAGACAAAATCTCCATTCGAAGAAAAAGTTCAAACTAATACACCGGTAACCTGGGTTAAGCCTAAATTAGTTTGCGAAGTAAAATGTACAGAAATTACCCGTGATGGAAAATTAAGACACCCCATATTTCTTCACCTCCGAAAAGATAAAGCAACAAAGGATGTAACTATGGAAAAAAGAAAACCGGCTAAAGCCGCAAATAAAACTATTTCCAAAAAAGCGCCGGTATCATTATCCGGCAGGAGCGAAGAAGTAGAGAAATCAAAGGAAGCAGTATTGAGTTTTGGTAAAATAAAAGTAAAGACAACTAATCTTCAGAAGATATATTTTCCCGAAGATGAAATTACCAAGGGCCAGGTAATAGATTATTATATTTCAATTGCAGATTATTTGCTTCCCTATTTGAAAGGGCGTCCACAATCTTTAAAAAGAAATCCCGGGGGAATACACGACAAAGGCTTTTTTCATAAAGATGCAGGAGATGATGCCCCTCCATGGGTAAAAAGTATCAAAGTATATTCTGATTCCGTTAAAAAAAATATTGATTATATTCTCTGCGATAATAAACCAACGCTCACGTACCTGAATAATCTTGGATGCATTGAGATTAATCCCTGGCATTCTACTGTGAAATCACTTGATAAGCCTGATTACCTGATTATTGATATTGATCCCGCTGATAAAAATACTTTTGAACAGGTGATCGAAGCGGCCCAGGTAGTAAAATCTATACTTGATAAAGCCGGAGCTCCGGGCATTTGTAAAACATCTGGTGCATCCGGCTTGCATGTGTATGTCCCTTGCGGGAAAAAGTACCATTATGAGCAAGTCAAAGATTTCGCCTTCCTGGTATGCATGCTCACCCAGGAGCAGCTACCGGCCTTTACATCTCTCGAAAGAAGTCTTGCAAAAAGAGGCAATAATATTTACATGGATTATTTACAGAATAGGCGAGGTCAAACTATTTCTTCGGTTTATAGTCTAAGGCCAAAGATTGGAGCTACAGTGTCAACACCATTATTTTGGAAGGAAGTTAAAGCTGGACTCTCTGTTCAGGACTTTAATATTCACACTATTGGCAAACGTTTAAAAAAAACAGGCGACCTTTTTACAATGGTGCTTGACAAGGGAATTGATTTGAACAAATGTATTAAGAAGCTTGAAGAGTAAGCGTTTGTGTCATACCAAAATGGAGATCAGAATATTTTCTTAAGCAGATTGGCTCCGGCGTCCTTGATTTTTTCGGCATTTTTTACAACAACATTGGTAACCCCAAATTGTACCAGCACGCCGAATATTTTTTTGCCGAGACTGGCGCCCCTACCTACCACTGTTGCTTTTGAAAGATAGCCAATCCCAAGACCTACAGCTGTGTTTACTATTTTGCTCCTCCAGTGATTATCATGAACAAAATCACCGACTGTACTCTTTAAAAGATTTACAGGTTTAAGACTGGTGAGTGTATCATTAAATTCCTCTTTCAATGCAAGTTCATCACTGTCTTTGCGCAATTCCAGGGCGGCTATTGCCGATCTAAGGTCGTTGGTATTCTCGATTTTTGAGGGTTGCATACTGCCAGGATAAATTTAAAGCTTATTAGTCTATCATGTCTTTTACAATGGCGTCTGTAATAGGTTTTTTGAGCAATTTATCTTTGGATAAATGAAAAACAAGCCCGGTGATACCGTAAACTCCTGCAACTATTAAAAATCCATAATATGATTTTCCTAATAGCTCGCCAAGAAGTAAAGCGATGCCAATGGTAAGAAAGAAAATAAAAAACATCAACATTGAAAACACTATTACTTTAGCTATCATATGCGCGATAACTGTAGATGATTTGTCTATAGCTTTCAGCTTCGCAAGATCTAGTCTTGTTTCAATGTAAGACTTTACTTTTTCCAGTAAAGATTCAAATGGAATTGATTGATTTCCCATAATGATCAATTTATTATCTCTCTCTATCACCGGGCCTGTTTGAAAATAGATTACCCGTTATGAATTGCATTTCCCATATCACCCCTCACTTCATTCACTTTGGCTTTTACTTTATCACCCATGGTGCTGACACTACCGCTAAAGTTTTCTTTTACAGATTCATATTTCTCGGCAATGCCGTCTGCAAATTCATTAACCCTGGATCTTACACCATCAGCCAATCCAGATCCTTTTTCTGAGATCCTTCTCCTTGTTTCAGAACCTCTATCGGGAGCGAAAAGAATTCCTAATATAGCTCCTGCTGCCGCACCGGCAAGAACACTTGCTAAAACTTTACCTGAACTCATGATTTTGTGGTTTTAAATTATTATGAAATTATGTTTCTAAAACACATATATTCTAAAATTCTGCCAAGAATTTTTTTTTCTGGCTCATCTGCTAAAAATCGGCTGTGGTAAGCCTAGCATGACAATTAATCATATTTATTTAATTTTATTTAATCAAAAGAATCATTTTTGTGAGTAAATATTTTCCCAAATTGAGGAAAGAAAAAGCGCTTATTATACAGTGTACGCAAGGGTTTTACATATTTGTATTCCACTTTATATTCCTTTTTCACAACTAATCAATTGGCACAATATTTTTCATGTAGATTAGATCGATTCAAATTTTATCACAACCTAAAATTAAAATTTTATGCCAGTTACAGCACAGAAAAAAGTTTCGGCTTCTACAAATAAAACCAGACCCAGGAAGAGTTCTGAAAACCAGTCCTCAATGCTTAGAGAATTTTTTATGGATTCCTTAAAAGATATATATTATGCAGAGAAAGCATTGGTAAAAAGCCTCCCCAAAATGCAGAAAGCCGCTACAACAGCAGAGTTGAAGAAGTCTCTGGTAGAACATCTTGAAGTTACGAAGGAGCAGGTCACCAGGCTTGAACAGATATTTGAAATTCTTGGAGAAAAAGTACAGGCCAAGAAATGTGAGGCTATCATCGGATTAATAAAGGAAGGGGATTCAATCGTTGCGGACACTGAGAAAGGGTCGCTCACCCGGGATGTTGGAATTATAATGGCAGCTCAAAAGATTGAGCATTATGAAATTGCGACTTATGGCGGGTTGGCTCAAATTGCCCGCACCCTCGGAATAAAGGAAGTAGCCGTTTTGCTGGGTGAAACTCTTGATGAAGAGAAGGATGCTGATCAGCTCTTGACAGGAATAGCCGAGAATCACATCAACCTCGAAGCTAGTAACGAGGAGGAGGATTAATTATATGGGTGGCACTAAATTCAAAAAGGATAGGTTCTTGGAAGCCTGTCCTTTTTATTTCATATCACATTCCCAAA